>JAEZPL010000604.1 GCA_023413605.1 Pseudomonadota bacterium | reverse complement strand
GACACTTTTCTTGCAGTCCGTCGGAGGTGGCAGGCATGTTGTACGGTTCCATCGTCGCTCTTTTGACCCCGTTCAAAAACGGGAAAGTGGACGAGGCCGCCTTCCAGTCCTTCGTCGAGTGGCAGGTTGCGCAGGGCACCCACGGTCTCGTCCCGTGCGGCACCACGGGTGAATCGCCCACCCTTTCCCACGAGGAGCACAACCGCGTCGTCGAGCTTTGCATCGAAGCCGCGGGCGGCAAGGTGCCGGTCATCGCCGGCACCGGCTCCAACTCGACCGATGAGGCGATTTCCCTCACCCAGCACGCCAAGAAGGCGGGCGCCACGGCGGCGCTTGTGGTGACGCCTTACTACAACAAGCCGACGCAAGAAGGTCTGTACCAGCATTTCAAAGCGATCCATGACGCGGCGGATTTGCCGATCGTTATCTACAACATTCCCGGCCGCAGTGTCGTGGATATGTCGGTGGCAACGATGGCACGCCTCGCCAAACTGCCGAACATCATCGGCGTGAAGGACGCGACGGCTGATCTGGCCCGTCCGGCCCGCCTGATTCAGGAGGTCGGACCCGATTTCATTCAACTTTCGGGGGAGGACGTCACCGCGCTTGCCTTCAATGCGCAGGGCGGCGTCGGCTGCATCTCGGTCACGGCGAACATCGCTCCGGCCCAGTGCGCCGCCATGCAGAACGCGTGGCGGAACGGTGACTACGCCACCGCGTTCAAGTACCGCGACCTGCTGACCCCGCTGCACGACTCGATGTTCGTGGAGACGAGCCCGGCCCCGGTGAAGTACGCCGCCAGCCTGCTCGGCAAGTCCTCGGACGAGGTTCGCCTGCCGCTGGTCGCAGCGTCGGAGAGCACGCGGACGACCGTCCGCGAGGCGATGAAGAAGGCTGGGGTGCTGTCCTAAGGGGCAGCACACCCGCTCGAAAGGAGAGAAACGTGGCCGCGCGCGAGCCCGAACCAAGGCGCATCGCGGCACAGAACCGCCGTGCGCGCTTCGACTTTTTCATCGAGGACACCCTCGAAGCCGGTATGATGCTGACCGGCACCGAAGTGAAGTCGTTGCGCGGCGGCCGTGCCAGCATCAACGAGGCGTACGCCGGCCTCAAGGACGGGGAACTGTACCTGTTCAACGCGTACATCCCGGAGTACGGGCAGGCCGGACGTTGGCTCCAGCACGAGACCAAACGTCCGCGCAAGCTGCTGGTGCATCGGCGTGAGCTTCACAAGCTGATGGGCGCCATCAAGCAGAAGGGCATCACGCTGATCCCGATGTCGGTCTATTTCAACGACCGCGGCATCGCCAAGGTCCAGGTCGGCCTCGCGTCCGGCAAGAAGAAGCAGGACAAGCGCGAATCCGAGAAGGAACGGACCTGGCAGCGCGACAAGGCCCGCCTGATGCGCGAAAAGGGCTGAGAAAGGAATTCACCACAGAGACACAGAGACACGGAGGGGCGGACTCTGTGTGTCTCCGTGTCTCTGTGGTGAAGCCTTTTTTTATTTCGCCGTAGCGAAACCACCGAAGAGAGTGAACGTGAGCCGACTGTCCAACCGCGCCACGGACCGTGAATCCACGGTGGCCGGGGTTGCCGCCGAGGCGCTGTCCGAACGCCGCCCGCAGGGACGCATCCTCGTCGCAGGAGACGCCGATGGCGCGATGGAGCAGGCGTTGGCGGAGGGCGGGGCGCAGGTGGTCTCCTGGAACCGCTTGGCGCACGACGGCAATCCGGCGATGCCGTGGCCGGCGGAAGGGCCGTTCGATGGCGCCGTGTTGCGCCTGCCGAGGGGGTGGGCGGCGTTCCAGATGTCGCTTCACGCGCTTGCCGCGCGTCTGACACCCCGCGCGCCGCTGTGGATCGTTGGCAGCAACGACGAAGGCATCACCTCGGCACCGAAGCGCTTCGACGACCTTGTCGACGGCGTGGAGACGCTGATTATCAAGCGCCGCGTCCGCGTTCTGGAAGCCCGCCGCACCGACACGCCCGCCAGGGGCGATCTGGAGGATTGGCGGGAAGCCGTCACCCTTTCGCTGCCGGAACGGTCGGAGCCGCTGAGCCTCGTCTCCTATCCCGGCCTGTTCGCGCATGGGCATCTGGATGCCGGCACCGAATGCCTGCTCAAGGTCCTGCCGGAGATCGCCGCGGGCACGGCGGTGCTGGACTTCGGCTGTGGGGCCGGCGTGATCGCGCGAGCGGTGCGGGAGCGGACGCCGGATGCGAAGCTGACCCTTCTGGACATCGATGCGGTGGCGCTGCACGCCGCCCGCCAGAATGTTCCGGATGCGGAACTGGTGTTGAGCGACGGGCTGTCCGGGCTCGGCTCGCGGGAGCGGTTCGGCCTGATCGTCTCCAATCCACCGCTTCACCGCGGCAAGGACGAGGACTTCGGCATGTTGGAAGCCCTCGTCGCTGGCACGAAGCAGTATCTGAAGCTGCGCGGATCGCTCGTTGCGGTGACGCAACGGACGGCGGGCGTGGGCAAGCTGTTCAAGACGGCCTTCGGCCACGCCGACCTGCTGCTGGAAACGCCGCAGTTCCAGGTGTGGAAGGGCACGCCGAAGTGAAAATAGTCAAGCGGTCGTTGATGTCTGTTATTTAGGAATAGATTTTTTTATAATATATAGCTTTTCGTCTAAGTCTCTTATGTGATCTAAAATTCCAGCAGGTGCGAAGAGAGAGTCGTAATCATCTTTTGGGTCAATTGTGTGGCTAATGTGAGATGTGTGAGCGCTTTGCCCCCGCTTGACGCCAAAGCCATCCATTGTATTCAACCAAACTTGATCAAGTTCTGCTTCGCTGATCCCTATTGGAAGAAGAAGTTGCAATATGTTTTCTGATTTGATGCCATGGTTGCTTCTTATGGTAAATTTGTATTGAGCCACAGCTTTCCCAGTTATTGAAGTGGCTGTGGTTGCGGTTCCGATTTTCTTAGGGAGCCCATTTGACTCCCCAGTCATATTACAAACCAGATGCACAAGTGGGCCTGAAGATTTCTGTTGATTTTTCCAAAGAGAAAACGCTTTGTCAGCAATTTCAGTCACTTCTTCTTCAAAGTAGTGTTCAATTTCCGCATGCGCTAGCACACGAAATGCGCGAGCCTTGTCTAATGCGTAATCCGTATAGACTCCCGTCGCTGAAAAATGATGGGGTAAAAATCGTGAGCGCAGAGTTGCAAGCCTTTTGGTAAGGCTTTTGAATCTCTTAGAATTTGGCATAATTAGGAACTCTTCAGAATAATCTTGTTATCGACCAGTTCCGGAGGTGTTGCAGAATGTATTCCCAGCCCTTGAAGCGTTTCTCCCCAAATTCGAAGTCGTGTGTAGATTGAGTGGATGCTTTTAGTCGTGCCTTCGATCGAGGATCGAAATTCTTCATTGTTGATGCAGATGTCCTTAAAGGCTTCGCGTACTGAGTCCTTCCGGTCTACCGCCCACGCCGCTATGCTTTTATTAATAAAGTATAAAATCATAACGTCAAAAACGGCCCTATTTAGAGCTGTTTCGAAACGAGCCCCGCTCCATTTGCGAAACGCATCTTCTTGGCCGAAAATGGCAAAAGTTGCCGCGATCGCATCTTCAAAGTCAACTCTCTGCGCAAGAACGTTATCTTGCTCCTCGTTCCAATTTTTATTGAAAAAATAAGCTGTTTGGTCAAGCAAGGGCGCCAAATTACCTGTGTATGTGTGGAGGAAGTTTCGGAATGCATAATATCGAATAATAAGCTCAGCATCTCTCATGCGTACATCTGGCCCGTTCAAGCGCATGGCCTTTCGCAATATCATGCTATCAATAGAGTATTTGTCGACAAACTTCAGGAATTCTCCAGGATGTAGAGCTTGCCTAAGCTCTTGCGGCGACAGAGGGACGCTTCCTGTATTGAGTCTGTGAAATATTGTATACAAAAAGCTTTCCTCGTGCCAATTTCTAATTACAACAGTTCTAATGGTGCTGTTGTCGAGAGCATCGAGATCCGACTCTAATAGTGCATCGTTGGAAAGTTTTTTATAGTCGGCACCATTTAGGTCCGTTCTAACTGTCAATCCAGTCAGCCGAAAAGGCTTAAACACCTGTTCATCATCACCTGCACAGAACTGGCGCAACGTAAGAAGTCGTTGCTTGCCGTCAATAACAACAAATTTTCCTCTTTTATCTTTTCTTTCGGCAAGAACAATCTGTGGAACTGGTACATTCAAAACAAGAGATTCTATAAATTGGCTTTTTTGCTTCTTTCTCCAAGCTTCTCGGCGCTGAAAATCGGGGTTTAGCTCAATATTGCCCTTCTCCATCTGCTGAACAATTGTCTGAACCGTCCAGTCAGACGTATTGATCACTGCAGAGTATCGACGTCCACCATTTGCAAGATCATCAATATCTTCTTGTTGGTCATCGGGTAGATATTCGCTGGTTTGCATGTATTTGATCCTATAATTATGTTTTAGGTACAATAGTTCACGGGTTACCGTTGTAGCAACCGCGCGGCGTCCACCGCGCCGTAGGTCAGGATGGCGTCGGTGCCGGCGCGCTTGAAGCCGACCAGCGTTTCCATCAGCGCCTTGTCGTAATCCAGCCAGCCGTTCTGGGCGGCGGCCTTCAGCATCGCGTATTCGCCGGACACATGGTAGGCGAAGGTCGGGACGGCAAAGGTGTCCTTCACGCGGCGGATGATGTCGAGGTACGGCAGGCCCGGCTTCACCATCACCATGTCGGCGCCTTCCTGAAGGTCGAGGGCGACCTCGTGCAGGGCCTCGTCGGAGTTGGCCGGGTTCATCTGATAGGTCTTCTTGTCGCCCTTCAGGAACCCGCCGGAGTTCACCGCATCGCGGAACGGGCCGTAGAAGGCCGACGCATACTTCGCGGCGTAGGCGCAGATGCGCACCAGTTCATGCCCCTGGCCGTCCAGCCGGTCGCGGATGGTGCCGATGCGGCCGTCCATCATGTCGGACGGGGCGGCGATGTCCACGCCGGCCTCGGCCTGCGACAGGGCTTGGCGGGCCAGGGCTTCCACCGTCTCGTCGTTCTGGATGTAGCCGTCGCGCAGGATGCCGTCGTGGCCGTGGGTGGTGTAGGGGTCGAGCGCCACGTCGCCCAGGATGCCGACGTGCGGGACGGCGGCCTTCAGCGCGCGGATGGCGCGGTTCATCAGGTTGTCGGGCCGGTAGGCCTCCGCCGCGTCCTCCGACTTGCAGTCGGCGCCCACGACCGGGAACAGGGCCACGCAGGGGATGCCCAGGTTTCCGGCCTCGCCCACCGCCTCGATCAGCAGGTCGATGGTCATGCGCTCCACGCCCGGCATGGAGGCCACGGGCTCACGCCGGTTGTCGCCCTCGATCACGAAGACCGGCCAGATCAGGTCGTCGACGGTCAGGGTGTGCTCGGCGACGAGGCGGCGGGTCCAGGCATCGACACGATTGCGGCGAAGGCGGGTGCGCGGGAAAGCGGCCGGGGACCGGAAATTGGAGGCGGACATCGGGTACCTGAGTGCTCTTAATACGTGCGGGGCGATCCTACGCCTCTTGGAGGTGGCGACTCAAGCCGCACCGCTCACAGGTCTGAATCCCGTGTCCTGCATCTCCATGGTCCAGCGCTGCCCGTCCTTGCGCCATGTGGAGACCAGCCCGCCGGTGAAGGCGGCACCCTCCCACGACCGCACTTCGAACGTCACGCGCGGCGGGGCGATGGTGATGAGGTTGTAGGCGTTGGCCTCGTTGCGCAGCCGGGTCGAGGTGGCGGTGGAGGCCTGAGCCACGAGGATGGACCGGGCGACCTGCGTGTGGTGGGTCATGATGTCGCCCGAATAGGCGCGGTGCAGATGCCCGGCCAGCAGCAGGTCGACTCCGCAGCCCTCCAGTGCCGGCAGCGCCAGCTTGTGCCGGCCCACCAGCCTGGTCTTCGGCGCGTCGGGCGGCGGCAGGAAGGGGTGATGGGTGAACAGCACCTTGAAGACCGTGTTGGGAATCTCGCAGAACACCTCGCGGATGCGCCGGATCTGGGACCGGTTCATCCGTCCCTCCGAAAAATCCATGATGACGGAACGCGCCGTGTTGATGCCCAGGACGGCGATTTCGGAATCGATGTGGAACGGGCTGAGGTCGTTGCTGATGTAGCGCTTGTAGTTCCCGAACGGGTCCAGGAACCGGCGCACCACGTTGTAGACGGGAATGTCGTGGTTGCCCGGAACGACCAGATAGGGGAACGGCAGGCTTTGCAGGAAGGCGCGCGCCTCCTGGAAATGACGGGCCTTGGCCCGCTGAACGAGATCGCCGGATATGACGATCAGGTCCGGCGCCATGGCGGTCAGGTCGGCCAGCAGCCCTTCGACCACCTTCGGATCGATGCGCCCGAAATGCAGGTCGGAAATGTGCGCGAGCGTCTTCACGGCACCTCTTGCGCTCCGTTGGGACGGGGGGCCAGCACCGTCAGCGCCTTGTGTCGGATGCGGTAGTGCAAGGGCGGTTCCAACTGCCGAATCTCCCCGTCGTTGACCATCTTCAAACGGCGCCGCCGGCTGTGCACCGTCAGTTGCGTGGCGGTCAACGTCTCCAACTCCTCATCACGCTGCCAAGTTCCCAGCGCCGTCCGGCCCATCAGCCGCAACAGCCCCCAGCCATCCCGATGCCGCGCCACATAGACGCCGAGCTTCCCGGAATCGAGCGTGTTGCGCCGGACCAGCATGCTGCCGGCCTCCCCGTCGTAGGGGTTGTTGGAAACGACCAGCACCGGGGTGCGCACCCGGCGGGGCCCTTCGCCCCAATCGATGCGCACGTCGAGCAGGGGCAGGCGGTACAGCGCCTTCGCCATGGCGACGCCCATCGCCGGCCACTTCAGCAGACGGTGGCGCTTGCGCTTCTCCTCCCGCTCCTGCACGACCGTCGGGTAGAAGCCGAGGACGGAGCTGTTCAGGAACGCTTCGCCGTTCACCTCGGCCACGTCGATGGCGCGCATCTCGCCGTCGGCCAGCGCGTTGAACGCCTCGTCGAGGTCCAGCGGGGTGTGCAGGTCGCGCGCCAGCAGGTTCAGCGTGCCCAGCGGCAGGATGCCCATGGCCTTGCCGGCCGGCATCAGCATGTTGACCGCGGTGTGGATGGTGCCGTCGCCACCGCCGACGACGACGACCTCGGCATCGGAATCGATGGCCTTCTTGATCTCGCCGTGGCAAGCGGCGGGTTCGACGGCGCTCAGCGTCACCTCCGCGCCGTGCTTCTCGAAGGCGTTGCGGATGGCGGCCACGGTGTCGTCGATGGGGCGACCGACCAGCGTGCCGGCGGAGCGGTTCAGGACGATGGCGGTCTTCATCGGGCGATCATGGGGCCAGTCGTCATGGAAGTCGTCATCATGGGTGTGCGTTTCCTTCCCGATGCCGGTACCGGTGAGCCTGAACCGGTCCCAAGCGGAACATGAGCTGTGCCGCGCAACGGACAAGACGGGTGCGGTGTTCCGCCGCTGCATCCCACGATCCGCGCGCCTGCACCCGTTTCGCATGGTCCGTTTGACTCGCCGCGCCCGGCCCGTATCATCGCGCGCAAAGAGAAAACGCCGCCCACGCAACCAAGAACGAGAAACAAAGAAAGCCATGAACGACGCCGCCGAGATTCTGTTCGAACGCCGTGGCTCCATCGGGCTCGTCACGCTCAACCGCCCGAAGGCGCTGAACGCGCTGACCCTTGGCATGATTCGCCAGTTCGATCCGCAGTTGCGTGATTGGGCCGCCGATCCCGCGATCAATGCGGTGGTCATCCAGGGCGCAGGGGAAAAGGCCTTCTGCGCCGGCGGAGACGTGGTCAGCCTGTACGAGGCCGGTAAGGCCGCCCGCGAGGGGCAGGGCGACGGGGCCAGCGTCCGCGCCTTCTTCAGCGAGGAATACGTCCTCAACCGCCTGATCAAGAACCTGACCAAGCCCTACGTCGCGCTGATCGACGGCATCTCCATGGGCGGCGGTGTCGGCCTGTCGGAGCACGGCACCCACCGCGTGGTGACCGAGCGGACCATGTTCGCCATGCCGGAGACGGGCATCGGCCTGTACCCCGACGTCGGCGGCACCTATTTCCTGCCACGCCTGCCGGGGCAGGTGGGCACCTGGCTGGGCCTGACCGGCGATCGTCTGAAGGCGGCGGACATGCTGGCCGTCAACGCCGCCGACGCCTTCATCCCGAGCGCCAAGCTGGAAGCGCTGGTGGCCGAACTGGCCGACGGCGTGCCGGCGGACGAGGTGATCGCCCGCCACAAGGAATCGGCCGGCGACGCGCGGGTCGTTGCCCACCGCGAGGCCATCGACCGCTGCTACGCCCACGACACGGTCGAGGCCATCGTCGCCGCGCTGGAAGCGGAAGGGACGGACTGGGCGGCCGGCCAGATCGCCACGCTGAAGCGCGTTTCACCCACCAGCCTGAAGGTCACGCTGGAGGCCATCCGGCGCGGCGGGCGGCTCGACTTCGACGCCTGCATGGTGCAGGAGTTGCGGCTCAGCCTCGCCTTCCTCGCCGGCCACGATTTTTACGAGGGCATCCGCGCCGCCCTGGTCGACAAGGACAAGAACCCGCGCTGGAACCCCGCGACACTCGCGGAGGTTGGACAAGCGGACGTGGATCGTTATTTCGCCGTGCCGCCGGGCGGCGACCTGACGTTCATGGACTGAAGAGTGTAAGTGACCCTAAATCGCACTTACGACGTGCAAGAATACGGGGCACTTTCGGTGCCATTGTGCGTTAGTATCGGGAAATCCCTGCGGGACTTGTCTCAAACCCGCCGGTTGTCGTGACCGGCGGGGGCGGGAAGGCGGATAAAGAGCCGGTGGGGGGGAACGGCGATGCGGGCGGCGGCGATGGCAGATCTTTGCGGCACGGGGGCACGCCGGAAGGTGTTGCTCGACGGGGATGGTTGCATCGAAATCCGACCGTTCGAATCGGAAAGCGGCGTCGCGGGTACGGCGCAATGGCTGAGCCCGCCGGACGAACAAAGCCTTTCCGAAAAACACCGGCCTTCCGAAAAACACCGGATGACAAACGTCGAGTGGACAAGCAACCGGGCCGACGCCTCGCTTTGCGAAGGGCCGGCGCGCCCGTCCCTCAATTCTGCAACTCAGGACGGTGCGGATTCAGCTTTTCCGGCATTATTGAGATGATTACGGTCGAATGATCGGTTAATGTCATCTTAAGGACCCGGAAAGGCCACAGGTCGGCCCACGTCCGGTACGAGCCAAAGGAGACCGTGGTGCGCAAACCCTATTACGAGAGCATCCTCTTGATCGAGCGGCTTCACCGTCACTTTCTGGAGGTGCTCAAGACCGAGCTGGACAGGCTCGGGATCCAGGACATCAACAACGTCCAGAGCCTGATCCTGTACAACATCGGCGAGGATGAGATGACCGTCGGCGAGCTGACGGCGCGCGGTTATTATCTCGGCTCGAACGTGTCGTACAACGTAAAGAAGATGGTCGAGAACGGCTATCTGGGGCAGGAGCGTTCGCCGCACGACCGCCGGTCGGTGCGCGTCCGCCTGTCGGAGAAGGGGCTCGACCTTCGCGAGAAGATCAGCCGCATGTTCGAGCGTCACCTGACGGCGCTGGAAAAGGCGGGCTTCAGCGACGACGAACTGGTCAAGGCGAACGAGACCCTGCGCAAGCTCGAACGCTTCTGGTCTGCTTCGCTCGACTACAGCGGGTTTCCGCTGACCTCCGCGGCCTGATCCGGTCGCGACCGCGGTTTTCCGGCTCCTGCGATCGAAAGGCGCGCCCCCGGTATCCAAAGCCGGTAGGGGCGCGCCGCGAGCCGGTGTGCGGCCACGCGTGGCCGCTTTTCTTTTGCCCGTATTTCGCACCTCTGTCAGTGACGGCCCGCTGCATTGCGGCGGGTGATGCACGGTCATGACGTGCGAGCCGTTCCCGCCGTTCGAACGTTGTCGTGATGACCACGTCCCAAATCGGCGGGAAGTCCATGACGTCCTACACGATCGCGTTGGTTTGCTTGGGCTTCCTTGTGCTGATGGTGGCGTGGCTGCCGATGGTGCTGAAGGAACTGCCTTTGTCCTTGCCCATCGTTTGCGTGGCCTTTGGGTTTCTTATCTTCCAGGTGCCGGGGCTTGAGGCGCCCAACCCGCTCGACCATCCGGAGGCGGTGGAACGGCTGACCGAGCTGATCGTGATCGTTGCGCTGATGGGCGCCGGGCTGAAGTTGGACCGCCCGGTCGGCTGGCGGTCGTGGCGGATCACCTGGCTCCTCCTCGGTGTCACCATGCCGCTGTCGATCCTGGTAATCGCGGTGATCGGCGGGGGGGTGCTGGGCATGTCGGCCGCCACCGCGGCTCTTATGGGGGCGGTCCTGGCGCCGACCGACCCGGTGCTGGCGTCCGACGTCCAGGTCGGCCCGCCCCGGTCGGGGGAGGAGGACGAGATCCGCTTCAGCCTGACGTCGGAGGCCGGGTTGAACGACGGGCTGGGCTTCCCCTTCACCTACCTCGCCATCGCCATGGCCCTGAACAGCCCGGTGCCCGGCGCATGGACGTTGGAATGGCTGGCGGTCGACGTGGTGTGGCGTGGAGCGGCCGGCGTCGGCATGGGCTGGCTGATCGGCAAGGTGCTGGGCATCGCCGCCTTCCGCCTGCCCAACCGCGCGAAGCTGTCGCGCACCGGCGACGGGTTTGTATCGCTGGGCATCACACTGATCGCCTACGGGGTGACGGAGCTGGTCCACGGCTACGGCTTCCTCGCCGTCTTCGTCGCGGCCCTTTCACTGCGGCACGAGGAGCGCAACCACCACTACCATGAAAGGCTGCACGACTTCATCGAACAGACCGAGCGCCTGCTGATGATGCTCCTGCTTGTGCTGTTCGGCGGCGCGCTGGCGCACGGACTTCTGATTCCGCTGGGTTGGGCGGACGTGCTGGCCGCGGTGCTGATCCTGTTCGCCGTGCGGCCGCTTGCCGGGCTGATCGGCCTGTCCGGCGTGCCGATGCCGGTGGGGGAGAAACTCGCCATCGGCTTCTTCGGGATACGCGGGATGGGGTCCTTCTATTACCTGGCATTCGCCCTGAATCACGCGAACTTCGGCGTGCCGAACCAGCTTTGGGCCGTGATCGGCTTCGTCGTGCTGGTGTCCATCGTCGTGCACGGCACCACGGTGACGCCGGTCATGCGCATGCTCGACCGAAGCCGCAGCCGCACGCGGCCGCAAGGAGCTGCCGATTGTCACACACTTGGTCGTTCCGGATAGACGGAATGATGTTCTTTCCGTAAGCTGTTGGTATGGCAAACTGGTCTAAACCGCAACCAACTATAAGCGGGCGGATCCTCCGCACCGCGCATAAGGGAACGGGGAGGATATGGCAGGTGACGTCATTCTGGAGACGCGCGGCCTGACCAAAGAGTTCCGCGGCTTTGTCGCGGTTCGCGATGTCAGCTTGCGCGTGCGACGCGGGTCGATCCACGCACTCATCGGTCCCAACGGGGCCGGAAAAACGACCGTTTTCAACCTTCTGACCAAGTTTCTTCAGCCCAGCACCGGGCAAATCCTGTTCAACGGACAGGACATCACGGCGGTGAAGCCGGCCGATGTGGCGCGTCTGGGAATCATCCGGTCCTTTCAGATTTCCGCCGTCTTTCCACACCTGACCGTGCTGGAGAACGTGCGGGTGTCGCTGCAAAGACCGCTCGGCAACTCCTTTCACTTCTGGAAATCGGAGTCGATGCTGAACCGGCTGAACGGCCGGGCGATGGAACTGCTGGAGGACGTGGGGCTCGTCAATTACGCCCATCACCTCGCGGCGGAACTGCCCTACGGCCGCAAGCGCGCGCTTGAGATCGCGACGACCCTGGCGCTGGAACCGGAGATGATGCTGCTCGACGAGCCGATGGCCGGCATGGGCCACGAGGACATCGGGCGAATCGCCGCGCTGATCAGGCGCGTGTCGGCCAACCGCACGATCCTGATGGTGGAACACAACCTCTCCGTCGTCTCCGACCTGTCGGACTGGATCACCGTGCTGGCCCGTGGCGAGGTGCTGGCCGAAGGCTCCTACGCCGAAGTGTCGCGCCACCCGAAGGTGCGGGAAGCCTATATGGGGAGCGGCCATGCCTGACGCCTCGCACACCAGAACCGCGATGCTGGAGATCAGCGACCTGCACGCCTTCTACGGCGAAAGCCACGTGCTGCACGGCGTCAGCCTGGAGGTCCGGCAGGGGGAGGTGGTGACCCTGCTGGGCCGCAACGGCGCCGGGAAGACCACCACGATGCGCTCCATCATGGGCATCGTGGGCAAGCGCACCGGGTCCATCCGCTTCCAGAGCCAGGAACTGATCGGGATGGCCCCGCACCGTATTCCGCGGCTCGGTATCGGTTATGTGCCGGAGGAACGCGGAATCTTCTCCTCCCTCAGTGTGGACGAGAACCTGACGCTGCCGCCCGTGGTCAAGGACGGCGGCATGACGGTGCCGCAGATTTACGAACTGTTCCCGAACCTTCAGGGCCGCGGCACGACCCAGGGCACGCGGTTGTCGGGTGGGGAACAGCAGATGCTGGCCATCGCCCGCATCCTGCGGACCGGCGCCAACCTGATCCTGCTGGACGAGCCGACCGAAGGTCTGGCCCCGGTCATCATCGAACAGATCGGCATTGCGGTGCGCAAGCTGAAGCAACGCGGCTTCACCATTCTTCTGGTCGAGCAGAACTTCCGCTTCGCCGCGACCATCGCCGACCGCCATTACGTGATGGAGGAAGGAAACGTCGTCGACATGATCCCCAATGACCAGCTCGCGAACAACATGGAGAAGCTTCACGATTATCTGGGCGTCTGAGATCAGATTGGCCTCTGCTTGAAATCCGATAAACAATGAACGGGGAGGAACGAATGCTGAAACGTCTGCTCGTCGGGACCGCTCTGGCCGCGCTGGCCGTCGGGTCTGCGCACGCCCAGCAGGGCAAGGTTTCCGGCGATGTCGTGAAGATCGGCGTGCTGAACGACCGCTCGGGCCTGTACGCCGACCTCGGCGGCGAGGGTTCGGTGGTCGCCGTCCGGATGGCGGTGGAGGAGATGGGCGGCAAGGTGCTCGGCAAGCCGATCGAGGTGATCGCGGCCGATCACCAGAACAAGCCGGACATCGGGTCCAACATCGCGCGCCAGTGGATCGACCGCGACGGCGTCGACGTGATCGTGGACGTTCCGAATTCCGGCGTCGCGCTGGCGGTGCAGGAGGTGACGCGCGATAAGAAGACGATCTTCCTGATGGAAGGCCCGGCGACCTCGCGGCTGACCGGCGATGCCTGCTCCCCCACCGGCTTCCACTGGCCCTACGACACGCACGCGCTGGCCGTGGGCACCGGCCGGGCCATGGTGCAGGAGGGCGGCAAGAGCTGGTTCTTCCTGACCGCCGACTACGCCTTCGGCCACCAGTTGGAGGCCGACACCTCGACCGAGGTGAATAAGGCCGGCGGCACCGTGAAGGGCGCCGTCCGCACGCCGCTGAACACGGCCGACTTCTCCTCCTTCCTGTTGCAGGCCCAGTCGTCGGGCGCGCAGGTCATCGGCCTTGCCAACGCGGGCGGCGACACCATCACCTCGATCAAGCAGGCGTCCGAGTTCGGCCTGACGCAGAGCGGGCAGCAGAAGCTGGCCGGCCTGCTGATCTTCCTGTCGGACGTACACGCCCTGGGGCTTCCGGTCGCGCAGGATCTGATCCTGACCACCGGTTTCTATTGGGACATGGACGACGAGAAGCGCGCCTGGTCCAAGAAGTACATGGAGAAGACCGGCAAGATGCCGACCATGGTCCAGGCCGGCAGCTATTCGGCCGTGCGCCACTACCTGAAGGCCATCGAGGCCGCGGGGACCGACGACGGGCCGACCGTGGCGAAGAAGATGAAGGAAATGCCGGTCAACGACATGTTCGCCAAGAACGGCAAAATCCTGCCCAACGGCCGCATGGTCCATGACATGTACCTCGCCCGCGTGAAGAAGCCGAGCGAGTCGAAGGGGCCGTGGGACTATTACCAGATCCTGCGCACCATCCCCGGCGAAGAGGCCTTCGCGACGTTCGAGGAAAGCGGCTGCAAGCTCGCCAGCCAGTAATCCGCCCGCGCCGACCGCCCCTTTCCCGGTCCGCCGGGAGAGGGGCCGCGGCCGGTGCGGCACGAATAACGGGGGCGAACGCGCTCGCGCGAGAACGCTCGACGGGGAGGCCACCATGTCCACCATCTTCGGCATCCCACCCCAGGCGCTGTTCGGGCAGCTGCTGCTGGGGCTGATCAACGGGTCCTTCTATGCCCTGCTCAGCCTTGGGCTGGCGGTCATCTTCGGCATGCTGAACGTCATCAACTTCGCCCACGGCGCGCTCTACATGCTGGGCGCCTTCGTGTCGTGGCTGCTGCTGACCCAGGCGGGGATCGGCTACTGGTGGGCGCTGCTGCTGGCGCCGCTGATCGTCGGCGCCATCGGCGTGCTGCTGGAGAAGACGCTGCTCAGCCGGCTCTACAAGCTGGACCATCTTTATGGCCTGCTGCTGACCTTCGGCCTTGCCTTGATCATCGAGGGGCTGTTCCGACACTTTTACGGTGTGTCGGGCCAGCCCTATCCGATTCCCAAGGAACTCACCGGCGGGCAGAATCTGGGTTTCATGTTCCTGCCCAACTACCGCGGCTGGGTGGTCGCGGCGTCGCTGGTGGTCTGTCTCAGCACATGGTTCGCGATCGAGCGCACGCAGCTCGGCGCCTACCTGCGCGCCGCGACGGAAAACCCGGTGCTGGTGCAGGCCTTCGGCATCAACGTGCCCCGCATGATCACGCTGACCTACGGGTTCGGCGTGGCGCTGGCCGGGCTGGCCGGGGTGTTGGCGGCGCCCATTTATCAGGTGAGTCCGCTTATGGGCTCCAACCTGATCATCGTGGTGTTCGCCGTTGTGGTCATCGGCGGCATGGGATCGATCCTGGGCGCGGTGTTGACCGGTTATGGGCTTGGGCTGTTGGAAGGGCTGACGAAGGTCTTTTACCCGGAGGCCTCCAACATCGTCGTGTTCGTCATCATGGCCGTGGTGCTGATGATCAAGCCCGCCGGCCTGTTCGGGCGGGAGAGGTGAGTCATGGCGACCGATACCCACGCTGTAAGCCGTGAAGCCGCCTCGGCCAGCGGCGGTCTTGCCGCGCCCGGCCTGCTGGCGATGGCCGTGCTGGTGCTGTTGCTGATCGGCGCGCCCTTTGTGCTGTACCCCGTCTTCGTGATGAAGGTGCTGTGTTTCGCGCTGTTCGCCTGCGCCTTCAACCTGCTGATCGGCTTCGCCGGGCTGCTCAGCTTCGGTCACGCTGCCTTCTTCGGCGGGGCGGCCTACATCACCGCCCACACCGTGAAGGTCTGGGGGATGCCGCCGGAAGTCGGCATCCTGCTGGGCACGGCCTTTTCCGCCTGCCTGGGGCTTGCCTTCGGCGCGCTGGCGATCCGGCGGCAGGGCATCTACTTCGCGATGATCACGCTGGCGCTCGCCCAGATGGTCTATTTCATGGCCCTGCAACTGCCCTTCACCCACGGCGAGGACGGCATCCAGGCCGTACCGCGCGGCATGTTGTTCGGGGTGATCGACCTCAGCCAACCGCTGAACATGTACTACACGGTGCTGGTGGTCTTCCTGTTCGGCTTCCTGGTGGTCTGGCGCACGGTGCACTCGCCCTTCGGTCAGGTGCTGAAGGCGATCCGCGAGAATGAGCCGCGGGCCATCTCGCTGGGCTACCGGACGGATCAGTACAAGCTGCTGGCCTTCGTGCTGTCCGCCGCGTTGGCCGGGTTGGCCGGCGGGACGAAGGCAATCGTCTTCCAGCTTGCCACGCTGACCGACGTGCAGTGGCAGATGTCGGGCGAAGTGGTGCTGATGACCCTTCTGGGCGGTATGGGCACCCTGTTCGGCCCGGTGATCGGCGCCGCCCTGGTGGTGACGCTGGAAAACTACCTGGCCGCGACGAACCTGCCGGTGCCGGTGGTGATCGGCACGATCTTCGTGGTCTGCGTGCTGCTGTTCCGCCGCGGCATCGTCGGTGAGATCACCGCGCGCATGCGCCCGAAGCGCATGTGAGGGTGGGGGCTGCACCGGCTTGAATTGCCCGATCCTTCGATGATTTTTTCACCAAAGAGGCACGGAGACACGGAGACACGGAGGATACGCTCTCTGTGTCTCCGTGGCCTCTGTGGTGATTTTCCGTGTCTGCCGCCGGAAGGGCTTTCCTACAGCCGCAGCGCTTCCTCGGCCGGCTGGTAGGGTAGGCCTTGGGCCTCGGCCACGGCCTTGCAGGTGATGGCGCCGGCGTGGACGTTCAGCCCCTCGCGCAGGTGCGGGTCGCGGGCCAGCGCCGCGCGGTAGCCGTGGTCGGCCAGCGCCAGCACGAAGGGCAGGGTGGCGTTGTTCAACGCGAAGGTCGAGGTGCGAGCCACGCCGCCCGGCATGTTGGCCACGCAGTAGTGCACCACCCCGTCCACCACATAGGTCGGTTCCGCGTGGGTGGTCGGGTGGGAGGTTTCGAAACAGCCGCCCTGGTCGATGGCGACGTCCACCACCACCGCGCCCCGCTTCATCCGCGACACCATGTCCCGCGTCACGAGCCTCGGCGCCTCCGCCCCCGGCACCAGAACCGCGCCGATCACGAGGTCGGCGTCCACCACATGCTCCTCGATGGCGTCGACGGTGGAATAGATCGTCTGGAGCTTCGCACCGAACTGGAGGTCCAGTTCCTTCAGGCGGCCGAGCGACTTGTCGATGACGATGACCTTGGCCTCCAGCCCCATGGCCATGCGCGCGGCGTTGGTGCCGACCACGCCGCCGCCCAGCACGACCACCTTGGCCGCTGGCACGCCGGGCACCCCGCCCAGCAGAACGCCGCGCCCGCCCTGCGCCTTTTCCAGGCAGTGGGCGCCGGCCTGGACGGACATGCGTCCGGCAACCTCGCTCATCGGCGCCAGCAACGGCAGGCCGCCGCGCGGGTCGGTCACCGTCTCGTAAGCGATGCCGACCGCGCCGGACTCCGCCAGCAGCTTGGTCTGTTTCGGGTCAGGGGCGAGGTGGAGGTAGGTGAACAGAACCTGCCCCGGCCGCAGCATGCGGCATTCCTGCGGCTGCGGCTCCTTCACCTTCACGATCATGTCGGCGCGGGCGAAGACGGTGGCGGCGTCCGGGGCGATGTCGGCGCCCGCCGCGGCGTACTGGTCGTCCTCCAGCCCGATGGCCATTCCCGCACCGGCCTGCACCAGCACGGAATGCCCGTGGTGCACCAGCTCGCGAACCGAGGCCGGCGTCAGCCCGACGCGGTATTCGTGATTCTTGATCTCCGTCGGCACTCCGATGAGCATCGCAACCTCCGCGGTCAGGGCCGGTACCGATGCAAGCCGCGCGTCGCGCCGGCCGCATGGTTGTTGACCCTTTATTTAGGCCGCCGCCGCCGGACGCGCAGCCCCTTGCGAAACTTTGTCGCGACTGCACCACACAATACACAGACATAAATAAAAATTCCCGGATAATTCATTTAGATTAACGTGACAGGAGAATTGCCATTTCCGAAATAAAGGGGATGTGGGTAGTTTTTAGAGTTGTGGATCGCGAATAGACTGCCGTGCTATAGCGCTTATCCTGTGCCGCGGTGCACAAAAATCGACGGCATGCAGACTAATAAGGGGGAAGCGTCCGATTCGGACGAAATGAAACCAGGAGCAAGGCATATGGCATCAGAGAAGGACTCGCAGACGGCTACCCGCGACGCCGCCGCAAGAGGCAGGACGGCTGTCGAGGATACCGTCAGGGCCGGCGAGGCGGCCACCCGGCGGGCGGCCGATGCGGCACGCTCGATCGCCGATGAGGGAGCCGACGCCAGCCGCCGTGTTGCCGAAGCCGGTGCGGAGATGAACCAGCGCGGGGCGGACACCGCGCGGGACCTGATGGGGAAGGCAACCCAGATGGCCGGTCAGACCACCCAGCAATTCAACCGCATGATGGGCTTCTCGGCCGAGGCCCAGGGCGAGGTGGCTCAGCAGGCCCGTGAGAACATGGACGTTATGGCGCAGTGCGGCGGCGTGCTGATGGAAGGTATGCAGTCGATTATGCGCGAGTGGATGACCTTCGCGCAGGAGGCCATGGCCCGCAACGTGGACGGCATCAATGCGATGATGCGCAGCCGTTCAGCCCAGGACCTCTACGCCGCCCAGAGCGACATGGTGAAGGACGAGATGGAGATGCTGCTGAACCGCAGCGTCAAGGTGTCCGAACTTTCGGCGAAGATCGCGAACGATGCGGTCCGCCGCCTGAACGCCCGGGCAGAGGGCGCCGCACGGCACGCACGCCGTAGCGCCTGAGACCCGGCACGATCCATCCTGGCCTTGCGCCCCTGGTCCTTTCGGGCCGGGGGCGTCTTTTTATGTCCGTGCCATCCTTTTATGTCCGTGCGTTGTGTCCGTGCGGGGTTCACCTCGCGACGATGCGGCCTTCGAGCTTCGGGGCGACGGTCTTCTTCGCCTCGACATAATCCATGACGATGGTCGCCATCAGGACGGCGCCGGAGGCGTCGACGATCACGTTGCCGCGGGTCAGCGCGCCATAGCCGTCGCCGCCCTTCAGCATGTAGTCGTTGGTCGCGACCTTGTAGGTGGCGGCGGGATCCAGCGGCCTGCCGCCCACCTTCGCTTCGATCACCCGCGTGCCGGAGGGAAGCTTGGGGTCGTAGGTGAAGGTCACGCCCGACACCTGGGGAAAGCGCCCGGCTTTTTCCTCCACCTTCGATACGCCGTGTTCCAGAGCCGACAGCAGATCCGAGCCCTTCAGTTCGGTCACAACGCCGACGTTGCCGAAGGGAAGCTCGGCAAAGATGTCCTTGCGCGTGATCTTCGATCCGGCCGGGCGCAGCGCGTCCGCTCGGATGCCACCGCCGTTGGTGATGGCGACGTCGGCCTTCAGCACCTCCCGCATCGCGTCGGCGATCAGGTTACCCATCGTCGCCTCCTGCGTGCGGACGACGTCCTTTCGGCTGTCGAGATCCGTCCCCGTCGTGCCGATGATGCCGGCAAGCGTGGTGTCGAGCTGGTCGGTGTAGGCCTTGACCAGCGTCGCGACCTCCGCGTCGGGTGTGACGCCGGCCGTGGTGGTGAAGCGCCATTGGGTGGGCAAGACGGTGGTCGCCGGCCCCTTGTCGGTCGCCTTGGTGCTGACCGCGAGTTCCACGACGCCGAGATACTGGCCGTCGTGCCCGGCCTTCAGGATCAGGGTGGAGCCTTCATAGAAGCTGATCGGGTCGTGGTCGTGGCCGCCCAAAACGAGGTCGATGCCCTTGACCTTGAAGGCCAGCTCACGGTCTTCCTCGATCGTCAGGTGGGTCAGGGCGACGATGACGTTGGCGCCGTCGTCCTTCAGCCGCTTCACCGCGGCGGTGGCGCTTTCCTTCACGTCGGAGAAGCGGACGTCGGGGCCGGCGCTCGACAGGCGGGCCGTTTCCGGCGTGATGACGCCGAGGAAGCCGACCTTGACGTCGCCGACCGTCTTGGTCCAGGTGGAGACCGCGCCGCCGTAGGGCTTGCCGTCTTCGGCCAGCACGTTCGTGCCGATCCAGGGGAACTTCGATTCGGCGATCCGGGCCTTCAGCACGTCGTTGCCGAAGTCGAATTCGTGGTTGCCGAAGGTCACCGCGTCCACGCCGATGGCGTTGAACAGCGCGATCATCTGGTCGCCGCGCGTCGTCCCCGACAGAAGCGAGGGGGACAGGAAATCGCCGCCCACCGTCGTCACCGCGCCGGAGTCCCGCTGGCGTTCCTGCTTCAGCAGGGTCATCAGGGGAGCAAAGCCGCCCTGGCCCTTGACCGGCGCGATTTCGTAAATGTCGTTGATGTGCAGGAACGTCAGCTTGCCGTTCTGCGCCATACCCGTCGCCGGAAGCAGCAGGGCACCGGCAAGTGCGGCGGCGCCGGCCAGCGCACGAAGCCCGATGGACATTGGTTTCGTCTCCCTGGGGAATTGGGGGCGTCCCCCTCGCGTGGAGGTACTGTATCGCATTCCGCCGGCTGCGCGCATAGCGGCCTTGCATGGCTTGATTTCGCGGCCTCGCCTCCTCATCACTTCAGGCCTGATCCCAACCGCTTTGGACGTGCCTGACCCATGCGCATTCTGGTCGTGCAGAACAACCGCACCGCTCCGGCCGGCATCGTCGGCGAGGCCCTGGCCGAGTTCGGCGCCACCCTGGTGACCGTCGCCGCCGACGAGGGCGAGGCGCTGCCCGACACGCCCATGGGCTATCACGGGCTGCTGGTGCTGGGCGGGCCGCAGGACGCCTGGGACGACGGGCAGGGGCCGCATTTTCCGCAGGTGATGGAGCTGATCCGCGCCTTCGCCGCGGCGAATCGGCCGGTGCTGGGGATCTGCCTCGGCGCGCAGCTCGCGGCACGCGCCTATGGCGCCCGCGTCTACCGGCACACCACGCCGGAGATCGGCATCGCGCCTGTCGATCTTGCGGAGGGGGCATCGGACGACGCGCTGCTGGGTGGGCTGGGGCCGCGTCTGCACATGGTGCAGTGGCACTACGACACGTTCGACCTGCCGGAGGGGGCCGTGCTGCTCGCCCGGAACGAGGCCTGCGAGCGGCAGGCCTTCCGGCTGGGGGCCAACGTCTACGCCTTCCAGTTCCACCCGGAGGCGACCGCCGGCATCGTCAAGGGCTGGGCCGCGCGGTTCGGGGAGGAGGCGCGGGAGCGCAACCGCGCGATTCTCGACAGCCTCGACAGCACGTTGGACCGGCATCTGCCCGCCGCCGAGACCGTCGCCCGGACGGTCAGCCGGCGGTGGCTGGATCTGGTCATTCAGCGGGCGGCGTGATACGGACGGCGCTTGAAGGCGCCGACCGCATCACCCTTTCGATCTATGCTAACGCATTGATCTGTCGGGTTTGACGGTCGGCGGGCACTGGACGTGGTCATCCGCCGACCGTATGACGTCCGCGTTGCGTCCATTCAGTTCCGCCAGCAGGTCCGGCGTGTCCACGTCGTAGAGAATGCCGCCGTCGTCCACCGGCACCTCCACCACCTGATCGGCGTGGCGGCCCAGCAGGCTCTTTGCGCCGGCATCGCCGGTGACCTTGGCCATCTCCGCGAAGAATCCGCGGTCCCACAGGACCGGGTTGCCGCGCTTGCCGTGGACCGTGGGGACGCAGACCGCGCGGCCCTCGGTCGGGTTGTGGGCGGCGATCAGGCGGTCGATGGCCGAAGGCGTGACGAGCGGCATGTCGCCCAGGCACACGACAACGCCGTCCACATCGGCCGGCAGCGCCGCCAGCCCGGCGCGCAGGGAGGCGCTGAGCCCCTCCGCGAAATGCGGGTTGTGGACCAGCGTCAGCGGGCGGCCGATCAGAGCGGCGGACACGCCCTCCGCCTGATGCCCGGTCACCACCACCACCGGCCTGGCCTGCGAGGTCAGCACCGCATCCACCGTCCGCGCCACCAGCGGCTGCCCGCCCACGTCGGCGAGAAGCTTGTTGCTGCCGCCCATGCGGCTCGACCGGCCGGCGGCGAGCACGAGCGCCGCGATGCGCGGCGCGCGGGGCGTTTCGGCGGGAACGGCGCCGGAACGGGGCAGGGGGCGGCTGGGGATTTCGGCCAGCAGGCCGCCAACGCCCATGCGCATCACATCGGTGCGCGCCACCGGAATACCGGCGGCCACGCGCTGGAGCACCCAGTCGAAGCCATTCAGCTTCGGAGACCGGGCACAGCCGGGCAGGCCCAGCACGGGCGTTTCGCCGATGTGCGCCAGCAGCAGCAGGTTGCCCGGATCGACCGGCATCCCGAAATGCTCCACCACACCGCCGGCCCGCTCGATGCCCGCGGGCAGCACGTCGCGCCGGTCGGTGATGGCCGATGCCCCGGCGATCAGCAGCAGATCCACCGGCCCCGCCGCCGCGATTGCGTCGGCCAACGCCGCTTCCCCATGGTAGCAGCGGGAGTCATGGACGAGCCGCCCGTTCAGCGCCTCCAGCCGAGCGCGCGTCACGGCCACGGTCTTGTCGAGCACGCTGTCCTTCACGCCGGGCAGGCGCGTCTGGATCAGCGCGGCAGTCAGCGACCGGAAGGGAGCCACGCGCAGCGCCGGCATGACCGCCGAGGCCTCGGCCTCCGCACCCTCCACGGCGGGGCGCGGAGCGGCGAAGGGGATGATCTTCACCGTGGCGACCATCTGCCCGGCCTCGACCGGCGCGAAGGCGGGCAGGGTGGCGACGGTCACGCTTTCGTCGATCAGATTCAGCGCGTCGATGCGCTCCACGTCCGGGACGAACAGGCCGTGCGTTTCGGCGAACAGGTTCACGCGCCCGGTGAAGGCCGCGCCGACCGTGATGTTCTGCCCCTTCAGCGCCGCCGCGATCCGGGCGGCGGCGGCATCCTCGCCGACATCCTCCGGG
Organism: Pseudomonadota bacterium; assembly: GCA_023413605.1. Classification (GTDB taxonomy): domain Bacteria; phylum Pseudomonadota; class Alphaproteobacteria; order Azospirillales; family Azospirillaceae; genus Azospirillum. Next base: position 6,976 of record JAEZPL010000604.1, on the reverse strand, counting down.
CCGAGCTTGGCGGCGGTCACGGTGGTGAAGTTGGCCTCGCGCAGCGCCGCGATGTCCTCGGCGCTCAGAATCCGGCCCTTCTTGAAGCTGACGGAGCCACGGCGGACGGAATGCGCCAGGATGGCGCCCTCCGCCTCGCGCAGAGGCAAGGGGCCTAAGAACATGACAAGCCTCCATTACGCCGCGCCGTTCCGGGGGCGCACGGCGGTGACCTGCGCCATGATGGACACGGCGATCTCGGACGGCGTCACCGCCCCGATGTCCAGCCCGACCGGCGCGTGGATGCGGGCTAGTTCGGCGTCCGTCACCCCTTGTTCCTTCAGCCGCTCCAGCCGCTTGGCGTGGGTGCGCCGGCTGCCCAGCGAACCGACGTAGAAGGCGTTGGAGCGCAGCGCGACCAGCAGCGCCGGATCGTCCAGCTTCGGGTCGTGGGTCAGGGTGACGACGGCGGTGCGCGAATCGATCTTCAGATCCGACAGGGCCTCGTCCGGCCAGGAGTCGTACAGGGTCACTCCGGGGAAGCGCGTCTCGGTCGCGAAGGATCCGCGCGGGTCGATGACCGTGACGGCGTAGCCGGTCAGCGCCGCGATGGGCGCCAGCGCCTGCGCGATGTGCACCGCGCCCACGATCAGCAGCCGCAGCGGCGGGTTGTGGGCGTGCACGAACAGGCGCGGTCCCTCATCGTCGTCCGGGTCGGCGTCCGGATCGGTGATCAGGCCGGAACGGTCCTGGCGCAGGCGTTCGCGCACCTCGGCCAGCCGATCGTCCTCCAGCCCGAAGGCGCCGTGCACGGCGTCCTCGTACACCAGGGTTTGCTGACCGGTGGTGAGGTCGGTGACGAGCGCCACGGGTATGGACCCGGCCTTGGCGGCCAGCAGCCGGTGGATGATGTCGCGCTTCATTCCACGGCCTCGACATAGACCCGCACCTGCCCGCCGCAGGCCAGCCCGACTTCCCAGGCCATTTCGTTGCTGACGCCGAAGGACAGCAGGCGCGGCTCGCCGTCCTCCATGGTCTTGTGGGCCTCGTGCACCACGGCGCCCTCGATGCAGCCGCCGGAGACGGAGCCGATCATGGCGCCGGCGTCGTCCACGGCCATCTGGCTGCCCACAGGGCGGGGCGAGGAGCCCCAGGTGGCGACCACGGTCGCCACGGCGACCTTGCGGCCCTGCGCGCGCCAGCCCGCGGCCTGTTCGAGAATGTCGTCCGTCATGCCGGCCTCCTTCATGCGGCCTTCCTGAGCCACTCGCGCAGCCCGTCGGCCCGGCGGGGCCCTTCGCGGTTCAGCGCGTCGGCAAGCCCGGCCAGACTGTTCAGATTGTGCACCGGGCGGAAGTCGTCCACATGCGGCAACAGGGCCCGGATCCCGCTGGATCTTGGTGCAAACCCCTCCCACCGCAAGAGAGGGTTCAGCCACACCAGCCGGCGGCAGCTCTTGTGCAGGCGTTCGGCCTCGACCGCAAGCCCTTCTCCCGCATCCCGGTCCAATCCGTCGGTGATCAGCAGCACCACGGCCCCCTGGCCCAGCACGCGGCGCGCCCAGGTCCGGTTGAAGGCGTGCAGCGCCGTGCCGATTCGCGTGCCGCCCGACCAGTCCTCCACGGCGGCGGACACGGCGTCGAGCGCCACGTCCACGTCCCTGTGCCGCAGCTGGCGGGTGATGTTGGTCAGGCGCGTGCCGAACACGAAGCTGTGGACCCGGTCGCGGTCGTTGGTAACGGCGTGCATGAAATGCAGCAGCATCCGCGAATAGCGGGTCATCGAGCCGGAAACGTCGCACAGCACCACCAGCGGCGGCGGCCGGGTGCGGCGGCGGCGGCGGGCCAGCTCCGCGAGGTCGCCGCCGGAGCGCAGCATGCGCCGCAGCGTGGCGCGCGGGTCGATGCGCTCGCCGCGCGGGTCGGTGCGGTAACGGCGCGTCGCGGCCTCCGCCACCGGCAAGGCGATGCGGGCCAACATCTGCTTGGCCTCCGCCATCTCGGCGGCGGACATCTTCTCGAAGTCTTTTTCCTGCAGCCGTTCCTGGGCTGAGACGGTGAATGCGGCGTCCACCTCGATCTCGGTCTTTTCCGGCCCTTCGGCCTCGGGCGCGGTGCCGCGCAGCGCGTCGGCGACCCGGCGCGACATGGCGTTGCGGTCAGCCTCTGCCTCCGTGCGGATGGTCGGCAGCATCAGCCCCATCATCCGCTTCAGGATGTCCGGATTGCGCCAGAAGACGTGGAATGCCTGGTCGAAGACCTCCCGCTGGTCGCGCCGGTTCACGAAGACGGCGTGCAGCGTCCAGTAGAAGTCCGCCCTGCTGGTCAGCCCGACCGCCTCCACCGCCTCCACGGCCTGAAGCACCTTGCCCGGCCCGACCGGCAGCCCCGCCGCCCGAAGCGCGCGCGCGAAGTGCATCAGGTTGATGGCGAGTCCGCCCTGCATGGCTTATCGGGCCGTGGCGGCGGCGAGTTCCGTCTTCACCTGGGCCAGGATGCGCGCGGCCTCGCTGCCCTGGATGCGGGCGATGTCGTCCTGGTACTTCAGCAGCGTGCCCAGCGTGTCGTTGATGACGGAAGGCTCAAGCTCCAACTGGTTCAGTTCCACCAGCGCCTGTGCCCAATCCAGGGTCTCCGCCACGCCCGGCGCCTTGTACAGGTCCATGCCGCGCAAGGACTGCACGAAGCCGACGACCTGCGCCGCCAGCCGCGAGTCGGCGCCCGGCGCCTTCACCGCCAGGATGGCGCGTTCCCGCTCCGCCGTGGGGTAATCGACCCAGTGGTAGAAGCAGCGCCGCTTCAGCGCGTCGTGGATTTCGCGCGTGCGGTTGGAGGTCAGGATGACGATGGGCGGTTCCGGCGCGCGGATGGTGCCGAATTCCGGAATCGTGACCTGGAAGTCGGACAGCACCTCCAGCAGATAGGCCTCGAACGGTTCGTCGGTGCGGTCCAGCTCGTCGATCAGCAGGACCGGCGCGCCGGACAGGTCCGGCTCCAGCGCCTGGAGCAGGGGCCGTTTGATGAGGAAGCGTTCGGAGAAGATGTCGGCGCCCAGCGTATCCCGGTCGCGGTCGCCCGCGGCCTCGGCAAGGCGGATCTCCATCATCTGCCGGGCGTAGTTCCACTCGTACACCGCCGCCGCGACGTCCAGCCCCTCGTAGCATTGCAGGCGCACCAGCCGGCGGTTCAGCGTGGCGGACAGCACCTTGGCGATCTCGGTCTTGCCGACGCCGGCCTCGCCCTCCAGGAACAGCGGCCGCCGCAGCTTCAGGGCAAGGTAGAGCGCGGTCGCCAATGACCGGTCGGCGACGTAGTTCCCGCGCTGGAGCGTGTCCAGCGTGGCATCGACGGAGGTGGGGAGGGGGTTGGGCATACGGCTCACGATCCGGAAATCAAAACCCCTCTCCCAGCCCTGCTGGGAGAGGGAGGTGCCTGCCGAGGGCGGGAGGGTGAGGGCTCGGTCTTCCCGAGAATCCTAGCCCTCACCCGGCTCTCGGCGAATGCTATAAGCATTCGCCTGACGCCGTCAGCGCAAACTTCGTTTGCGCGAGAGGCGCTTCGCGCCACCCTCTCCCATCGGGGATGGGAGAGGGAATTGAGCGCGCTTACCCGCACGCCTCCACCGCACGCTTCGCCATCACCCGCACCAGATGGGCGCGGTAGTCGGCGCTGGCGTGGATGTCGGCGTTCAGCCCATCGGCCAGCACGGACACGCCGTTCAGCGCGTCGGCGCGGAAGTCCTGGGCCAGGGCCGCTTCCATGTCGGTGGCGCGGAAGACGGACGGGCCGGCGCCGGTCACGGCCACGCGCACCTCGTCGCCGAACCGGGCCACGAACACGCCCACGATGGCATAGCGGCTGGCCGGGTTGCGGAACTTGGCGTAGGCGGCCTTGTCCGGTGCCCGGAAATGGACCGACGTCAGGATCTCGCCGGGTTCCAGCGCGGTTTCGAACATGCCGGTGAAGAAGTCGTCTCCGGCGATCTCCCGCCGGTCGGTCTTCACCGTGGTTTTCAGCGCGACGACCGCGGACGGGTAGTCGGCGGAGGGGTCGGCGTTGCAGATGGACCCGCCGAGCGTGCCCATGTTGCGCACCTGCCGGTCGCCGATTCCCTCCGCCAGATCGGCCAGCGCCGGAATGACGCGGCGGACGAGGTCGGAGTGCGCAACCTCCGCATGGCGGGTGAAGGCGCCGATGGTCAGGCCGCCGGCTTCCTCCCGAATGCCCTTCAGGTCCGGAATCTGACCGAGGTCGATCAGGTCGGTCGGGCGGGCGAGGCGCTGCTTCAGCGTCGGCAGCAGGGTCTGCCCGCCGCCCAGCAGCTTCGGATCCTCGAACTGTCCCAGAAGGGCGGCCGCGTCGGCGAGGGTCTTGGGACGGTGATAGGTGAAAGCGTACATCCGTTCTTCTCCTTCACTCGGCGGCGTTACTCGGCGGCTTGGGCCGGCGTGGCCCGCTGGATGGCCTGCCAGACTTTTTCCGGCGTGGCGGGCATGTCCATGTGCGTGACGCCATGGGCGGACAGCGCGTCCATCACGGCGTTCATGACGGCGGCGGAGGCGCCGATGGTCCCGGCCTCGCCGCAGCCCTTCACGCCCAGCGGGTTGTGGGTGCAGGGCTGGTCCTCGTGGTACTGCACGGCGAAGGAGGGCACGTCGTCCGCCCGCGGCATGCAATAGTCCATGTAGGACCCGGTGATGAGCTGCCCCGACTCCTCGTCGTAGATGCAGTTCTCGAACAGCGCCTGCCCGATGCCCTGGACGAGGCCGCCGTGCACCTGGCCTTCCACGATCAGCGGGTTGATGACCCGGCCGAAATCGTCCACGGCGGCGAAATTCACCACCTGCACGACGCCGGTGTCCGGATCGATCTCCACCTCGCAGACGTGGCAGCCGTTGGGGTAGGTGAAGTTCTTCGGGTCGTAGAAGGCCTGTTCGTCCAGCCCTGGCTCCAGCTCGTCCAGCGGGAAGTTGTGCGGGACGTAGGCCTGGAGCGCGATGTCGCCGATGCTCAGCGCCTTGTCGGTGCCGGCGACGACGAAGCGGCCGTCCTTCACCTCGATGTCGGATTCCGCGGCCTCCAGCATGTGGGCGGCGATCTTCCTGGCCTTGCGCTCCACCTTGTCCATCGCCTTGACGATGGCCGACCCGCCGACCGCCAACGACCGGGAGCCGTAGGTGCCCATGCCGAAGGGGATCTTGCTGGTGTCGCCGTGTACGATCTCGACATTCTCGATCGGCACGCCGAAGCGTTCGGCCACCAGCTGCGCGAAGGTCGTCTCGTGCCCCTGTCCATGGCTGTGGGAGCCGGTGAAGACCGTCACCGAGCCGGTGGGATGGAACCGCACCTCCGCCGATTCATACAGGCCGGCCCGCGCGCCCAGCGCGCCGGCGATGTTGCTGGGGGCGATGCCGCAGGCCTCGATGTAGGTGGACAGCCCGATGCCGCGCAGCTTGCCCCGCTTGGCGGATTCCGCCTTCCGGGCCTGGAAGCCGTCGTAGTCCACCATCGGCAGGGCGATGTCGAGGTTCTTGGCGAAGTCGCCGGTGTCGTACTGCAAGGCCACCGGCGTCTGGTAGGGCATGGCCGTGGCCGGGATGAAGTTCCGGCGGCGGATCTCCGCCTTGTCGATGCCGGTCTCGGCCGCCGCGACCTCCACCATGCGCTCGATCAGGTAGCAGGCTTCCGGACGGCCCGCGCCGCGGTAGGCGTCCACCGGGGCGGTGTTGGTGAAGACGGCCTTCACCTCCGCATAGATCGCCGGGGTCTTGTACTGTCCGGCCAGCAGCGTGGCGTAGAGGTAGGTCGGCACCGAAGGCGCGAAGGTCGACAGGTAGGCGCCCATGTTCGCGACGGTGGAGACCTTCAGCGCCAGGAAATGGCCGTCCTTGTCCAGCGCCAGCTCGGCGTGGCTGACGTGGTCGCGGCCATGCGCGTCGGTCAGGAAGCTTTCCGACCGGTCGGCGGTCCACTTCACCGGCCGCCCGACCTTCTTCGCGGCCCAGGTGACGACGGCCTCTTCCCCGTAATGGAAGATCTTGGACCCGAAGCCGCCGCCGACGTCCGGGGCGACGACGCGCAGCTTGTGCTCCGGAATGCCCAGGACGAAGGCACCCATCAGCAGGCGGATGACGTGCGGATTCTGGCTGGTGGTGGTCAGCGTGTGGTCGCCGGTGGCCCGGTCATACTCGCCGATGGCCGCGCGCGGCTCCATGGCGTTGGGGACGAGGCGCTGGTTGACGAGGTCCAGTTTCGTGACGTGCGCCGCCTGCGCGAAGGCCGCGTCCACCGCCGCCGCGTCGCCCAGGTGCCAGTCGAAGCACAGGTTGCCCGGCGCGTCGTCGTGCACCTGCGGCGCTCCGCCGTCCAGCGCCTTCACCGAGGTCACCGCCGCCGGCAGTTCCTCGTAGTCGACCATGACCAGCTCGGCCGCGTCCTTCGCCTGCTCGCGCGTTTCGGCGATCACCACGGCGACCGGGTCGCCGACGTAGCGCGCACGGTCGCGGGCGATGGGGAAGTGCGGCGGCTCCTTCATGGGCGAGCCGTCCTTGGAGTGGATTTGCCAGCCGCAGGGCAGGCTGCCGACCTTGTCGGCCTCCATGTCGGCGCCGGTCAGCACGGCGATGACGCCGGGGGCCTGCAAGGCTTCGCCCGCGTCGATGCTGCCGATGCGGGCGTGGGCGTAGGGGGATCGGACGAAGACCGCGTGGGTCTGGTTCGGCCGGTTGATGTCGTCGGTGTAGGTGCCGCGCCCAGTCAGAAAGCGCGCATCCTCGCGACGGCGCACGGGGGCGCCGATGCCATTGGGGTTCGCCATCTCCGTATTCCTCCCAAGAAGACTGGATGTTGGGCAGCGTTGTTCTTCACGTTATTCGGCTGCCGCCTTCATCGAACCGCCCTGCATGGCCTCGGCCCCCGCCTTCACCGCCTTGACGATGTTGTGGTAGCCGGTGCAGCGGCAGATATTGCCCTCCAGACCTTCGCGCACCTCCTGCTCC
>JAEZPL010000575.1 GCA_023413605.1 Pseudomonadota bacterium | reverse complement strand
GACCGGAACTTCGCCGCCGACGGGCCGCTCGCCCATGGCCTGTCCGGCGCCAGTGCGGACGACGGCCTGCCGCAGCGCGCCGGGATGCTGGTGACGGCGCTCGACCCCTGCGTGGCCTGCACCATCTCCATTGTGGACGAGGACTGATCCCATGCACGAGCTGGCGCTCAGCCAAGGCATCATCGACGTGATCCGGGAACAGGCCACGGCCCAGGGCTTCACGCGGGTGAAGACCGTCCGCCTCGCCATCGGCGCCCTGTCCCACGTCGAGCCCGAGGCCATCGCCTTCGGGTTCGACGCGGTCAGCCGCGGCACCGTCGCGGAAGGCGCGCGGCTGGACATCGAACGCCCACCGGGTCAGGCCTTTTGCCTCGCGTGCGAAAAGCAGGTCCCGCTTGCCGAGCGGTTCGATCCCTGCCCCGACTGCGGCGGGCACCAGCTGGTCGTGACCGGCGGCGAAGAATTGCGTGTCAAGGAATTGGAGGTCGAGTGATGTGCACGGTCTGCGGCTGCGCCGAAGGCGAAACGAAAATCGAAGCCGGCCACGCGCACGGCCACCATCATCACCATGACCACGATCATGATCACGTTCATCACCATGATCATGGGCATGATCACGACCATGGGCACGAACACATCGGTCCCGACGGCAAGGTCTTCCGCCACTCCCACGGGCACCATCACCATCATGACCACGATCATGACCATGGCCACGGCCACAACCAAGACCACGGCACCCTGGATCTGAGCCGGGGACCCGCCGGAACCGAGGTTCCGGGCCTGTCGCAGGCGCGGCTGGTGACCATCGAACAGGACATCCTCGCCAAGAACGACAGCTTCGCCGCCGTGAACCGGCAGCTGTTCGCGGCGAAGGGCGTGTTCGTGCTGAACCTGATGTCCAGCCCCGGTTCGGGCAAGACGACCCTGCTGACCCGCACGCTGACCGACCTGAAGGGCCGCTTCCCCATGGCGGTGATCGAAGGCGACCAGCAGACCAGCTTCGACGCCGACCGCATCCGCGCCACCGGCACGCCGGCCATCCAGGTCAACACCGGCAAGGGCTGCCACCTGGATGCCCAGATGGTGACCCAGGCGGTCGGGCGCCTGTCGGTGGCCGACGACAGCGTCCTGTTCATCGAGAATGTCGGCAACCTCGTCTGCCCCGCCGGCTTCGACCTGGGCGAAGCGCACAAGGTCGTCGTCCTGTCGGTGACCGAAGGCGAGGACAAGCCGCTGAAATACCCGGCCATGTTCGCCGCCGCCGACCTGCTGCTGGTGAACAAGGTGGACCTGCTGCCGCACCTGACCTTCGACCTTGCCCGCATGGTCGACTACGCCCGCCGCCTGAAGCCCGGCCTGCGCGTGATCGAGGTTTCAGCCACCGCCGGCCAGGGCCTGGAGGAATGGTACGCCTGGATCGAGGCCGGATTGGCCGGGGCGCGGAAGGCCGGGAAGCCATGAACGCCACCGACTTCCTGCTGATGGCCGGCACGTGCCTCTCCTTCATGGCCAGCCCCGGCCCCAGCGTCTTCGCCGTCGTTGCCCGGTCTCTCGCCATGGGATGCCGGCGCAACCTGGGATTCATCGGCGGCATGGTGATCGGCGATCTTGTTCTGCTGGCGCTTGCCATCGGCGGGCTTGCCGCCGTCGCCCACGCCTTTGAAGGTCTGTTCACCGTGCTGCGTCTGGCCGCGGCCGGATACCTGATCTGGCTCGGCATCCGCACATGGCGCGCGCCGGTGACGGTCGCCGACACGCTGCCTCCGGTCGAGGGCGCGCAGCTGCGGGGGTTCGCCAGCGGGCTGGCCATGACCCTGTCGAATCCGAAAACGATCCTGTTCTACATGGCCTTTTTGCCGGCCTTCGTGGATCTGACGACGGTCACCGCGACCGACGCCGTTCTCATGGCCGCCATCGTCGTGGGCGTGCTGAGCTGCGTCCTGTTGGGCTATTCGCTCGCGGCCTCGCGGGCGCGGCACCTGTTCCGCAGCGCGCGGGCGCTCAAGACCCTGAACCAAGGCGCCGGCACGCTCATGATCGGCGCGGGCGTGGCGGTCGCCGTACGGTGACCCGTCTCCGCGTCCGGGTCCGCGGGCAGGTGCAGGGGGTCGGGTTCCGGCCCTTCGTCCACGGGCTGGCGCACCGCTTCGGCCTGACCGGCTGGGTGCTGAACGACGGCGAGGGCGTGCTGGCCGAGGTGCAAGGGGAGGTCCAAGGGGAGATGCAGGGGAATGCGCTCGCCGCCTTCCTGTCCGCGCTGGGGGCGGAGGCGCCGCCGCTCGCCCGCCTCGACGCGGTGGAGACCTTGGCCATCCCGCCCGTGGCCGGCGAGACCGGCTTCACCATCCGCGCGTCGCAGGCTGGTTCCGTGACCACCGGCGTCGGCCCCGATGCCGCCGTCTGCCCCGCCTGCCTTGCCGAGCTGTTCGACCCGAGCGACCGCCGCTACCGCTACCCCTTCCTGAACTGCACCCACTGCGGCCCGCGCTTCACCATCACGCGGCGGCTGCCCTACGACCGGCCGCAGACCTCCATGGCCGGCTTCCCGCTGTGCCCGGACTGCGCCGCCGAATACACCGACCCGGCGAACCGCCGCTTTCACGCCCAGCCGACCGCCTGCCCGGCCTGCGGCCCGCGCCTGTCCCATTCCATCGAGGAGGTTCTGGCCGCGTTGCGGGACGGTCGGATCGTGGCGATCAAGGGGCTTGGCGGCTTC
>JAEZPL010000567.1 GCA_023413605.1 Pseudomonadota bacterium | reverse complement strand
GGCCCGAGCAGGCCAGTTCGGCCAGCCGAATGGTGCGCCGACGCAGCATCGGCTCGATCTGGCGCAGGCGTTGCGCCAGCCGACCGCGCTTGGCGAACTCGTCCACGATGAATTCGGCGCGCCCGGCGATCCTCCGTCGTGCATCCTCGGGCAGGCCGGAGGCGCGCAGGGCAGCCACCGCCCCCGCCAGCGCCTGCTGGATCAACGCCGTATCCGGCGTGTGCACGATCATGTTCTCCACCAGCAGCTCGTTGCCGAGCGCCGCGTCGAGCGCGTCGATGATCTCGCCCATGTGCCGCTCCGCGGCGGGCACGGTGGAGACTGCGGCCAGATAGTGGATGCGGCCGATCAGGTCCGGCGTCGTCTCGCTGAGGCCGACGATGGAGCGGCGGTAGGCGCTGGCGCCGCCCTGCTCCAACCGCCGGGAATAGCGGATGGTCAGCGCGTCGGCCATCGGCCCGCCGCCGGTCAATCCGGCCGGGGTCACCAGATGGCCCAACAGGCCGCGCAGCAGTTCCGCCTCCTGGTCGGCGGCGCCACGGCCCAACGGCTGGGGCGCGCGCAGCTGGCGCCGGATCCGTTCCAGCACCATGCTCCGCGCCTGGGGCAGCTTTCCCTGCCGGAACAAACCGTTCAGGACGCCGACACGGTTCGGTCCGCTGGCCTCCATGGGAACCCGGCCGAACAGCATGTCGCACAGCTTCGCCAGCACCAAACCCGGAACCAGCAAGGCACCGAGCAGTTCCTGCGTGGCGGCCGTGGAGACCAGGACGTCGCCGATCACGCCGTCCAGGACGCTCGTCAGCCGCTCGTCCCGGTCGCCCTGGATCAGCTGGATCAGCCGGTCGAGCTTCGCCCCCCAGGTCCGCTGCTCGGCCAGTTCCAGGGTGACGGCCACGCGCAGGTCGTATTCGGCATCCCCGGTCGGCGTCCGCCCACCGGCGCTGGCCAGCACCGCATCGACGGGAGACCGCCCCTTGGGCAGCGCCGCGAAGGCCACCTGCGCGACGCGCGCCCTGGCGGTGGTTTCGGAAATGGCGGTCTGGATCGCCTGGCGCCGCGCCTTCGGCTCATGCCCGGGAAGACGGGCCTGGACGGTGGCCACCTTTGAAACCGCCACCTCCACCAGCGGCCCCTGGTCGATCAACGCCTTCAGGGCCTTGGCGTTGTGGATCACCTCGGTCGGGGTGAGAACCATCGTGTCAAGGTATTGCCGTATGGCCATGCCGATGACCATCCGCCCCTGCTCCCCGTGGTATTCGGCGAGGGTGGCGCAGATTCCGGCCTCATCGATGGCGCCGGCGGTGCCGGGTCCGGCGGGCTGGAGGGTGGTCGACGGCTTGGACACGCGGGTGCCTATGGACGGGTTCGACCCGATGGCCAACGGCCGGTGCGGGCTTTATGCGGGATCAAGGGGCCTTGCCCAGGAGCATTGCCGTGCGGCATTGTCCGGGAAGGCTGGTAAACAGCCGGTGTGTAAGAGCGGCCTATACTAACCGTCTCGGTTGCGGAAACGGAACGGCTATTTTCGTGCAGCAGCCGCCCGAAATCGCCTCAAGACTGTGATTGCGCGGTCACCTTCGCGCGAGGCGATGGCCTTCCCTTCCCTCGCCGGCTGTGCGATACCCGACGGGCGACCGACCGCCAGGAGGCCGACTTGGACCCAGAGACCGACGCCGATATCCTCACATTGCGCCGCGGCTCCGTGGAATGCCTACTCAGCCCCCGGCAAGGCGGGTCCATCGCCCGATTGACTTTTCAGGCACCGGAGGAGCAGGCAACGGACGGGCCGGTGAACCTGCTGCGCCCGGCATCGGACTGGGCACTGCGCAACGGGTCGGCCGGCGATATGGGCTGCTTCCCGCTGGTTCCCTTCTCCAACCGCATCGCAGCCGGCTATTTCCGGTTCGACGGGGAAGACATCCGCCTGCCGCTCAACATGGGCGGTTGCCCGCACGCGATCCACGGGCACGGCTGGCAGGCCGCCTGGACAGCCCAGGACATTGAAGACGGCGCCGCGCGGATGGTGCACCGGCACAAGGCGGACGCCGGCTGGCCGTGGCGCTACAGCGCGGAGCAGGCCGTCACGGTGGAGAAGGACGGACTGACCGTCGCCATCACCCTGACCAACGAAGACCGCCGCCCGATGCCGGCCGGCATCGGCCTGCACCCCTATTTCCCGAAGCCACCGGGAACGCGCCTGACGGCGCGGGTCGACGGCGTGTGGCTGAACGACCCCACAGTGCTGCCGGCGCAGCACGCCCCGCTGCCCACCGCCTGGGCCTTTCCGGACGGCGTGGACATGGACACGACGGTGCTGGACAACGGATTCACCGGCTGGGACGGGCAGGCCGCGCTGGCATGGCCCAGCCTGGGCCTGCGGCTGACGATGGAAACGGCGGGGCCGTTCGGCCATCTGGTGATCTACGCCCCGCAGGGCGAGAATTACCTGTGCGTCGAACCCGTCAGCCACATGACCGACGCCGTCAACCGCGGCGCCGATCCGACCGCCGGCCTGCGCACGCTGCGGCCGGACGAAAGCCTGAAGGGCACGATGCGGTTGCGCGTCGCGCCCTTCCGACCCTGACCGCCGCGGTCAGCGGCAGCGGACACCCGATCAGCGGCAGCGGACAAAGGTCGCGCCGAAGGCGACGGGCTGCTCCAACCGAAGGAACAGGCGGTCGAGGCGCGGCGTGTCGGCCGGCTCCAGGCGCAGCGTTCCCGCCGGCCCAACCCCTTCAGAACGGGCCCCATCAGAACGGACTCCTTCTGACCTGAACGCCACCCCATGCACCGGGTCGCCGTCTTCGAACGTCACACGGCCCTGGACCGGAAAGCCGGGGATGCGGGGATCGTGCAGGCTGATCGCCGGCTCCTTGGTGAACTCCAGGGAGGAGTTGCGGCAATCGTCGATGGGCGTGCGGGTCACCGGATCCGCCTTTGACCAGCGGCCGATCAGGGCCGCGACCCCAGCCTGCCGCTTCGGCGGCAACCGCACGGCCTGGGCCTGCGCCACCGCACGCGGCGGGGCAGCATCGGTGATGGTCAGGGGCTGGGCGGCCACGGGCGCGCGGCGCGCGGCCAAGTCCTCCTCCAGCGCCTTGGTTCGTTCGGCGATCTGGCGCGACAGGCAGGCGGCGCGCTCCTTGCTCTTCCTCGGGTCGGCAAGGTCCTGTTCCGTCACCGGACAGGCTGAGTCGCGGCGCTGCGCCCAGGCGCGCTGGGCGGATGCCAGCGCGGCGCGTCCAGCCTCACCCGCCTCGCCGGCGAGCGCCTTCAGCGCACCGTTCAGCTTTTCCGAGGCGGAGCCGAGGGACGCGTCGCGGCAGACGAGTTGCGCCGCTGGCGTCTCCGCCGCCGCGCAAACCGGAGTGTTGGTGTCCGCTGCCCAGGCGGGTCCGACCATGGCCGGGCCGGTCGCCAGCAGAGTTGCCAGAACAATCGCTGTCCGCATCGAAAAATCCCTTACGCCGGAAACGCTTCCAGCACGGCCTTCACCTGACGCTGGAAATCCTGGTCGCTGCGATAGCGCGTCAGGACCGTCTTGTCACGCTGAACGAAAAACAGCATGTCCTCGCGGGTCGGCAGCGACCGCTGGTTCGGCTTGTCCAGCAATTCGCCGCTCCAGTCCACGCGGGCCATGAAATAGGCCGCGCGCGAGTAGAGCATGAAAAGCTTGTTGTCCGGCGCCATCCGCTCTTTCCGCAGCAGGGCGTAAAAATAGTAGTTTCGGCCGTGGAAATAGTTGGTGTAGATCGATTGCAGCGCAGCGAACCGCTCGTCGGGACTGTTAATCTTCTTGATCTGCCGCTCCATTTTGAAGCCAGCGTAAAAATACTCCCGCGCCTCGTTCTCGAAGGAGAAATTGCTGCCCTTCACGAGAGCCAGCTGTTCCCCGTATCTGCGCAGGATGCGTCCCATCAGCAGTTCCAGGAGGCGCCGTTCCGAAGAAAGTCCGTCCGGGATTTGGGTGATCAGCTCGAACACGTGGCGCAGGTGATAGGGATGCCGCACGACGATGACGGGAACGGCGCTCTTCGTCCGCTTGGCCGCGGCGCGCCGGTCCGCCGGAACGCTCGTTGCCGGCGACACCGAAGCGATGAGCGCGGTGATCGTATCCTGCACCTTCCAGCGCATCCTGGTTTGCGCCGACTGTTTGCTAAGGTTGAAGCGCGCCAGCCGCCGCTGCATCCGGCTGCGCCATGTCTCCTTCGGAAGCTTGTGGGTCGGCAGGTCGGGAACGATCAGCGGATTGCCCAGCACATCCGGCGGTGGCGGCAGCGGATTCAGGGTGAAGTACTTGCCGGTGACGACTCCACGCGTCGCGCCGCCGGGCGCGAAATCGCCCGCCCAGGTGCCGTTTGTCGACGCCGCCCCCAGCGAAACCATTCCCGCTGAACACCCTTCGCTCTGACCAACCGCGGCCACCATCGCACGAGAAGGTTGACCACGGGGAGTGTATCATTCCCGTTGCACGAACGGGCACCCCCTTATAACCTCTCACGAAGTATGGGAAAAGGCCGCAGATCCGTCGTTGCAAGGGCGCGCGGAGTTTGCACAGCTTTGTCGTGTCGCACATGCGAAGGCGCCCTGTCCGCGCGAACTCTTCAGTGGTAATGTGCCCCATCCGCGTGCCGGACAATCCCGGCCGGAGACCGCTGCCGCAGGAAACGGGTGGGCATTCTCATGGCGATCCACGTCGCTCTCAACCACAAGACCATCTACCGTTACGACCGCCCGGTGAATTTGGGGCCGCAGATCATCCGGCTGCGCCCGGCGCCCCACTGCCGCACGCCGATCCTCAGCTACTCGCTGCGTGTCACGCCGAAGCAGCATTTCCTGAACTGGCAGCAGGATCCGCAGTCGAACTATCAGGCGCGCTTCGTCTTTCCGGAAAAGACACGCGAATTCATCGTTGAGGTGGACCTCGTCGCCGAGATCGCCGCCATCAACCCCTTCGACTTCTTCCTGGAAGAGAAGGCGGCGAAGATCCCCTTCGCCTACGAACCGTGGCTGGAACGCGATCTCCGCCCCTATCTGGAGACGGAGGAACCGGGGCCGCTGCTCTCCGCCTATCTGGCCGGCATCCCACGGGAACCGGCCGCCGCCATCAATTTCCTGGTGGACATCAACCAGCGCCTTCAGCGCGACATCGGCTACGTCATCCGGATGGAGCCGGGCATCCAGACCTGCGAGGAGACGCTGGGCAAGCGCACCGGCTCCTGCCGCGATTCGGCGTGGCTGCTGGTGCAGATCCTGCGTCACCTGGGCCTCGCCGCGCGCTTCGTCTCCGGCTACCTGATCCAGCTGACCGCCGACCAGAAGGCGCTGGACGGCCCCTCCGGTCCGGAGGCCGATTTCACCGACCTGCACGCCTGGACCGAGGTGTTCCTGCCCGGCGCCGGCTGGGTCGGCCTCGACCCCACCTCCGGCCTTCTGGCCGGCGAGGGTCACATCCCGCTGGCCTGCACGCCGGACGCCTCCTC
>JAEZPL010000563.1 GCA_023413605.1 Pseudomonadota bacterium | reverse complement strand
GATGTCCTCCCAGGATTCGCTGTCGATGCGGACCTTGATGCCGGTCTTCTCGGTGAATTTCTGGGTGTTGGCGTTCCAGCCGTCCTCGTCGCCCTGCACGAACTTCTTCCAGCGCAGGATGCGCAGCTCCGCGCCCTTTTCCGGTTCGATGCGCAATTCCGACTGCTGGGCCGCGGCGGAGCCGATGTGCCCCAACCCCGCACCCAGCGCCGCCACGGCGGCGCCCGCCTTCAGAACATCGCGCCGGGTGAATTCCGTTCCTTTACCGTCCTCCCTGAAACCCATGACCGCACCTCCCTTGTGAGACGTGTCGGCCGGCTTGTCGTCGCCGGTCGGCCTTTGGTGTTCGAAACCTGCAATCCCTCTCCCGCCTCGGGAGAGGGTTTCAGAGACGCATTCCCGTGCCCGCGTCGAAGACGTGCCCGGCATCGACCTGGGGCACGAGGCGCAGGCGTTCGCCCGGCCGTAGCGGAACGCGGTCGGTCGTCGCGGCGCAGGCGACGGTGTCGCCCAGCCGGCAGAAAACCAGCGTGTTGTCGCCGGTGGGCTCGATCACCTCCACCTCCGCCGGCAGCCCCTGCTCCGCATCGGAGGCGAGGCGCAGATGGCCCGGCCGGATGCCGTAGACCACCTTCTGCCCGTCGCTGCCCCCCACCCCGCGCGGGGCCGGCAGCGTCAGGTCGGTGCCGGAGGCCACCCAGACACGATCCCCATCGCGCCGCAGCGTTCCTTCGAACAAATTCATGGCGGGGGATCCGATGAAGCCCGCGACGAACAGGTTGGCCGGCCGGTCGTACAGCTCCAGCGGAGAGCCGATCTGCTCCACATGGCCATCGTGCATCACCACGATGCGGTCGGCCATGGTCATGGCCTCGATCTGGTCGTGGGTGACGTAGATGGACGTGGTGCGCAGGCGCTGGTGCAGGGCCTTGATCTCCGTGCGCATCTGCACGCGCAGCTTGGCGTCCAGGTTCGACAGCGGCTCGTCGAACAGGAAGACCTGCGGGTCGCGCACGATGGCCCGCCCCATGGCGACGCGCTGGCGCTGCCCGCCGGACAGCTGCCGGGGATAGCGGTCCAGATACTTGGTCAGATCCAGGATGTCCGCCGCCTGCCGCACGCGCTGCTCGATCACGGACCGCTCGGCGTGGCGCAGCTTCAGGCTGAACGCCATGTTGTCGAAGACGGTCATATGCGGGTACAGCGCGTAGTTCTGGAACACCATGGCGATGTCCCGTTCCTTCGGCGGCACCGCGTTCACGACCCGGCCGCCGATGGCGATCTCCCCGCCGCTGATCGGCTCCAGCCCCGCGATCATGCGCAGCAGCGTGGATTTGCCGCAGCCCGAGGGACCGACCAGCACCACGAATTCCTCGTCGCCGATGTCCACGTCGATGCCGTGGATCACCTCATACTGGCCAAACGCCTTGCGCACCTGACGGATGTCGACGGAGGCCATGGGCTTCCCCCTCTCACGCGGTGATGGACCAGCCACGCCTGGGCGTAAGCCACGCGCGGTTCACGCAGTTGACGAGCCGCCCGGAGCCGAGCGCCGCCGCGACCGTCTCCGCCGACTTGCGCCGCAGGTCGTGGATGCTCTCCGGGGCGTAGAAGGCAGCGTGCGGGCTGAGCAGCAGGCGGCCGGCGATCCAGGGTTCCTGCGCCCGCCACGCCCGGATCAGCGGATGGTCGGCCATGCGGGTCAGCGGCTCCTCCGGGATCACGTCCAGCGCCGCACCGTCCAGGCCGCCGCCGCGCAGGGCGTCGAACAGGGCGTCCAGCACGACCACCGGGCCGCGGGCGGTGTTCACCAGGATCTGGCCGGGCTTGGAGGCCGCGAAAGCCGCCGCATCCAGCATGCCGTTGGTTTCCGGCGTCAGCGGCGTGTGCAGGCTGACCACGTCGGAGCAGGCCATCAGCCCCGCCAGACTGTCCGCCCGCCGGAAGCCGAGCGCCAGCTCCGTGCCCGACGGCCGGTAGGGGTCATGGAAGATCACCTCCATCCCCAGGGCCTTCGCGCGCAACGCGGCGGCAAGCCCGATGCGCCCCAGCCCGACCACGCCGAAGACCCGGCCGCGCAGGCGCCGCATCAGCGGCGGTGTCGCGAAATTCCAGCCCCCGGCCGGGTCGGCGCGCATCGCCGCGTCGTAGACGGCGGTGCCGCGGGTCAGCGTCAGCAGCATGGCGATGGCGTGGTCCGCGACGTCCGTCGTGCCGTAGTCCGGCACGTTGCAGACCGCGATGCCCAGCGCGCCGGCCGTCTCCAGGTCCACGTTGTCGAAGCCGACGCCGGCCCGCACAATGACCCGGCATTGCTCCAGCCGGTTCAGCCAGGGCGCATCGAGCCGCACCTCGTCATAGGCGATCACCGCCTCGCAGGACGGCCACTCGCCGGGCGCGATGTCGGTCTGGTGCACAGTGTGATGCGGGATGAAGGAGAGATCGGAACCGGAGGGTTCGCCCGCGACAGACTGGCGTTCGATGTCGGCGGGGTCGGTGAACTTGGCGTCGGGGATCAGGACGCGCATGGCGCCTCCCCGCCGGTGTGGAGACGCAACGGTCCCCAGTGCCGGGAATCGGGCATGTCTCTTCCTCCCAAACGGCAGGCCCGGTTACTCCGGGCTCAGCGCGGATTTTGTTAGTGTAGCTGATAGTTTGTTAGACGGTAAGACACAATCGCATGGCCCGCAAGAGCCTGCGGCCAGCCGCGTTGGAGCCCCCGTGCCTTCCATCCAACGTAACACCAATGTGCAATGTCGCACCGTGGGACCCCGCGCTCATGCGGTGCCCAACCCGTTGCCACAGCATCGGGGGGGCGGCGGCGGTGCGGGACTCGGGACAGCCGAACTCAGGACAGGGAAGCGTGGAGCGCTTATTCTACGACCGCGAGGAGGATAGCCGCGCCAACCGCCTCGTCGGCGTGCTGGGTGTCACCGCACAGGTCGCCATCTCGACCACACTCGTCACCGATCTGTTCCACGAGCATCAGGACGGGAAGGGAAAGGTCAACCGGCTGGTCGAATTCGGCGTGCGGCAGGTGCTGCCGCACGACAGGGTGCTGGGCGCCGGCGCCGGTTTCGGCAACAGCAGCACCCGCTTCCGCGCGCCGGGCGGGTTGCAGAAGGGCTTCTGAAGACAGGCATCATACCGAAGGCGTTTGATGGCTTCCATCAAACGCCTTCGGTTCAAACCCGGCAGCACATGGCGCAGCCATGTGCGAGAGGGTGATGCGGCCGGCCGATCAATGCGTTCGCATTGATTGAGAGGGGGATACGGACGACGCCTTCAGGCGCCGTCCGTATCAGCCCGCCTTCAGCGCCTCCGCGAAGGTGCCCGGATCGACGTTGCCGCCGCTCAACACCACGGCGACGGTCCGGCCCTGGACGGGCAGCTTGCCGGACAGCACGGCGGCCAGACCGACCGCCCCTCCGGGCTCCACCACCAGCTTCAGCACGGTGAAGGCGTAGGCCATGGCGGCCTGAACCTCCTCGTCGGTGACGGACAGGCCGCCGGCCAGCGTTTCCTTCATCACCGGGAAGGTCAGCGCGCCCGGCATCGGCGTCAGCAGAGCGTCGCACAGCGAGGAGGTGCCGCCCTCGTTGCCGACACGCTCCCCCTTCTCCAGCGAGCGGGCCACGTCGTCGAATCCGGCGGGCTCGACGCTCCACACGCGGGTGTCGGGGAAAAAGTGCCGCACGGCCGTGGCGATGCCGGACATCAGCCCGCCGCCGCTGCACGGGGCCAGCACGTCGTCGGGCACGACGCCCATGGCCTGCGCCTGCTCCACGATCTCCAACCCGACCGTGCCCTGCCCGGCCATGATCTGCGGGTGGTCGAAGGGCGGAACCGTGGCGCTGCCGCGCTCGTCCGCGATGCGCTTGGCGATCTCCTCCCGGCTTTCGGTCCAGCGGTCGTACAGCACGACGTCGGCGCCATAGCCCTTGGTGTTCGCGATCTTCAGCGCGGGCGCGTCGCTGGGCATCACGATGGCGGCGCGCAGCCCCAGGATCGCGGCGGCGGCGGCCACGCCCTGCGCGTGGTTGCCCGACGACCAGGCGACCACTCCGCCCTCGCGCTCCTCTGGCGACAGCTGCGACAGGCGGTTGAAGGCGCCGCGGAACTTGAAGGAGCCGCTGCGCTGAAGCACCTCCGGCTTCAGCAGCACACGCCCGCCGACCCGCTCGTTCAGCAGCGCGTTCTCCAGAAGCGGCGTGCGCACGGCATAGCCGTCCAGGCGGCGGGCGGCCTCCACCACGTCCTGATAATCGATGGCGAACATGGGTCAGCGACCTCCCGAAACGTTGAGAATGGCGCCGGTCACGTAGGACGCGGCGTCGGACAGCAGCCACAGCACGCTCTCGGCCACCTCGTCGGCGGTGCCGGGGCGGCCCATGGGGGGCGTCAGGGCGGGATTGTTCAGCCGGTTGCCCACGCCGGGAATCTCCTGGATGTCGGTGTCGATCAGGCCGGGACGCACGCAGTTGACGCGGATGCCGTCCTTCGCCAGTTCGCGGGAAAGGCCGGTGGTCAAGCTGTCCACCGCGCCCTTGCTGGCCGCGTAGGCGACATATTCGTTGGGCGAGCCCAGCACGGCGGCGATGGAACCGAGGTTGACGATGCACCCGCCCGAGCCGCCATGGCGGGTGGACATGCGGCGCGTCGCCTCCCGCGCGCAGAGGATGGCGCCCAGCACGTTGATGTCCAGCATGCGGCGGAGCGCGTCGGCCGGCGCCTCGTCCAGGCGGCCGTAAGGACCGATGATGCCGGCGTTGTTGACCAGACCGGCGCTGCGGCCGAAGCGCGCCTCCGCCGCGTCGAACAGGGCCCGCACGTCCTCTTCCCGCGCGACGTCGCCCTGCACGGCCTGGGCCTGCCCGCCAGCCTCGCGGATCGCCGAAAGCGTCGCCTCAGCCGCGTCGGCGTTGCCCACGTAGGAGAAGGTGACGGCGTAGCCGCGCTGCGCGGCCAGCCGGGCGACGGCGGCGCCGATGCCGCGGCTGCCGCCGGTGATGATGAGGGATTTCATGGGGTTCAGCCTTCCGTCGGGTTGCCCGGCTTGGGCAGCGTGATGCCGGCCAGCCGCTCGAAGATCTTGATGACCGCCGCGTCGTCCTCCCGCCCCAGCCCGGCGGAGGCCGCCATGGTGAACATCTGCAACGCCGTGGAGGCCAGCGGCGTGGGGAAGGTCATGCGCCGGGCGCTGTCGGTGACGATGCCCAGATCCTTCACGAAGATGTCCACCGCGCTGTGTGGGCTGTAATCGCCGTTCAGGATGTGCGGGACGCGGTTCTCGAACATCCAGGAATTGCCGGCGCTGGAGGTGATGACGTCGTAGATGCGCTGCGGATCGACCCCGGCGCGGATGCCGAAGGCCATCGCCTCCGCCGACGCCGCGATGTGCACGCCGGCCAGCAGCTGGTTGATCGTCTTCACGACGGACCCCTGGCCGTGCTCCGTCCCCACCCGGTGCAGCGTGCCGGAGGCGGAGGCCAGCAGGTCCTCCGCCCGGTCGAATGCCTCGTCCGGGCCGGACGCCATGATGGTCATGCGCCCTTCCGCCGCCTTCACCGGGCCGCCGCTGACCGGCGCGTCCAGCATCAGCAGGCCAAGGGCCGCGAGCCGCCGGCCGACATCCGCCGCGAAGGAGGCCGGAACGGTCGCCGACTGCACCACGATGGCGCCCTTCGGCAGGGTCGCCGCGATGCCGTCCGGGCCGAACAGGACCTGCTCCACCTGATCCGCCGTGGCGACCAGGACGATCACGCGTTCCACATGGCGGCCAAGCTCGGCGGGCGATCCGGCGGCCTCCCCTCCTTGGGTGACGAGGCTCATGCATTTGGCGGGCTCGGCGTCGCAGCCGATCACGCGGAAGCCCGCGCGCAGCAACGACAGGGCAACGCCCATGCCCATGGACCCCAGCCCGATCACGCCCGCGACACGGGCCGGTGCAACATCGTCGCTCATGATCCCTTCCCCCCGGCGGACAGAGCGCCCGCGTCTTCGTTGTGCCGATTCGTTGCGCCATCTGCGGCGGCGTCGTCCTGAAGTGTCGGGGGTGGAGCGGGCGTGCGTCAAGCC
Organism: Pseudomonadota bacterium; assembly: GCA_023413605.1. Lineage (GTDB taxonomy): Bacteria > Pseudomonadota > Alphaproteobacteria > Azospirillales > Azospirillaceae > Azospirillum. The sequence goes on along the minus strand of JAEZPL010000563.1, from coordinate 5,499 downwards.
GCGGCCTTGGGTGCGTTGCCGTCCGGATGGCGGAACTGCGTGGCGCGCATGACCGTCGCGCGGCCGGATGATCCGCATCCCCATTTCACAGGTGCAAACTGTCCAAAAGCCGGTTATTCGAGTGCCTATCATCTCTGGATAGGACGCCATGACCCCAGCTTTCCCGACCGCGCGCCCCTGGCTGGACGAGGCCCTGCGCCGCATCGAGGCGGATTTCAACCGGTCGGCCGACACGCACCTGCTGCGGCTTCCCATCCCGTCGGCGCCGGGCGTGACGCTGTATTTCAAGGACGAGTCCACCCACCCCACCGGCAGTCTGAAACACCGGCTGGCGCGTTCCCTGTTCCTCTACGCGCTGTGCAACGGCTGGGTGCGCGAGGGGACCACGGTAATCGAGGCGTCATCGGGATCCACCGCCGTGTCGGAGGCCTATTTCGCGCAGCTGCTCGACCTGCCCTTCGTCGCGGTGGTGCCGCGCGGCACCTCGCCGGCCAAGATCGCGCAGATCGAGTTCTACGGCGGCCGCTGCCACATGGTGGAGCGCGCGTCGGAGGTCTGCGCGGAGGCCCAACGGCTGGCCGAAGCCTGCGGCGGCCATTTCATGGACCAGTTCACCTACGCCGAACGCGCCACCGACTGGCGCGGCAACAACAACATCGCCCAATCCATCTTCGAGCAGATGGCGCAGGAGCCGAACCCGGTTCCGGACTGGATCGTCTGCGCGGCGGGGACCGGCGGCACGTCGGCCACCATGGGGCGTTTCGTGCGCTACCGGCGGCTGGCGACCCGTGTCTGCGTGCCGGACCCGGAGCATTCCGCCTTCTTCGACGGCTTCCAGCGCCACGATCCCAAGGCCACGGTGGACCGCGGATCGCGCATCGAGGGCATCGGGCGCCCGCGCGTCGAGCCGTCCTTCCAGCCGGGCGTGATCGACCGCATGATCAAGGTGCCGGACGCGGCCAGCATCGCCGCCGTCTGGGTGCTGCGCGAACGGCTGGGGCGGTCCTGCGGCGGCTCCACCGGCACGAACCTCGTGGGCGCCATCCAGCTGGTGTCCGAGATGATGCGCGCGGGCCGGAGCGGCAGCGTCGTGACGCTGATCTGCGATCCGGGCGAACGCTACGCCGGGACCTGCTTCAACCGCGACTGGCTGGCGTCCAACGGCCTCGACATCGACCCGTGGATGGAGCGGATCGAGGCCTTTTTCCGCACGGGCGACTGGGACGGCGGCGAACTGGCGTCCGTCGAGCGCTAGACCCACAACCTTTTCGGCACGCGCAGCAGGACCCAAAGCACCAGCAGATGCGCCGCCGCCCAGGCCAGGGCGGAGGCGGGCATCAGCCATTCCGGGGCGGTGCTGGCCGCCGCGACCCGCAACGCGGCGGACAGGCTGACCAGCCCGATGGCCGCGACCGCCGGGCGGGGAAAGGCGGGCGGCAGGGATTCGCGCTGCAACGTCGCGCGCACCATCATGGAGACCGCCAGAGTGCCGAGCGCCCCGGCGCCCATCACGTGCCAGCCGGCCCCGCCGGACAGCGGGTCCAGCCGCTCGATCCCCAGAAACAGCCAGCCGAGGCCGAGCCAGCCATAGCCCAGATGCAGGCTCCACAGGTCGGGACGCTTTAGAACCGCGTCGGTGCGCCAGCGCGCCAGCCGCGCCCAGGCGGTCAGCCCGGCCACCACGGCGCCCGCGGCGCCGATCCAGGGCAGCGGCCAGGGCACGTTGCCCGCCACCACGGTCAGGGTGGAAACGATGGCCCCGGCGACGCCGGCCCATTCCAGGCGGGGCTGCACGCGCTCCACCAGCACGCCGCCCTGCTGGCGCACCGCGCCGGCCGTGGCCGACGGGATGACCCGCCCGCCCATGACCAGCATCAGGATGCCGACGAGGTGCAGCGCCAGCAGCGCCCCCGTCCGTCCGCCGTCACCGCCCCACCAGGCCAGCGCCTCGGCCAGCGCGAAGGCGCCGATGACCGGGCCGAAAAGGATGTTGTGTCCGCTCTTGGCCGCGCGGAGGAAAGGCACGCCGGCCACCGCGAACAGCACCACCGGATAGGCCAGCGCGATGGGCGCCGCGATCATCGGCGGCAGGCCGCCCAGCACCGCCACGCGCCCGGCCAGCCACGCCGCGAAGGCGAGGTTCAGCGCCGCGCCGGAGGGCCGCGTCAGCAGGAACCCGCCGACCACCGCCAGAGCGTAACCCAACAGCATCTCGTGCGCGTGCAGCGCCGGAGTCCAGCCGAGTCCCAGCCAGCCGTAATAGCCGGCCACCCACAGCGGCACGCTGATGGCCGCGTAGAGCGCGGCGGCCGGAAAGAACAGGCGGTGCCCCCAGGGGCGGCGGGGCGTGGGCGGAACGAAGGCGGGCATGCGGTCGCTCTGGTCGCGGTGGATTGCCACCTTAACCCAACACGGCGCGCCTTATCCCTTGCGGATTTCCGGGGAGCCGTTTTCCAGTGCCGAAAGGTCGCCGTCCGGCAGGCCCAACTCGCGGGCCTTCAGCAGGCGGCGCAGGATCTTGCCGCTGCGGGTGTGCGGCAGGCCATCGGAAAAGGCCAGATCGCGCGGCGCCAGGGCGGGGCCGAGGCGGCGGCGGGCGTGGGCGATCAGGTCGCGGGCCAAGGCGTCTTCCGGTTCGGCGCCGGGATTCAGGGCGACGAAGGCCTTCACCACCTCCCCCGCCACCGGGTCGGGCTTGCCGATCACCGCGACCTCCGCGACGGCGGGATGCTCCAGCAGGACGCTTTCCACCTCGAACGGGCCGACGAGATGGCCGGAGGTCTTGATCATGTCGTCCGCCCGCCCGACGAAGCGGAACCGCCCGTCCGGGTCGCGCCGGGCGAGGTCGCCGCTGCCGTACCAGCCGCCCGCGAAGGCGGCGCGGGTGTGCGCCTCGTCGTTCAGATAGCCCTGGAACAGCGACGGCCAGGGCGGACGCAACACCAGATCTCCAGCGTCGCCCGGCGCCGCGGCCCTGACATCCGCCTCGATCCCCCTCACCGGAAAGCCGAGCGTGCCGGGCACGACCGGCTGACCCGGCGGGGTCGCCAGCATGATGGCCCCCGTCTCCGTCTGCCACCATGTGTCGTGGAAGGGATGGCCGAAGGCCGCTTCGCCCCAGGTCACGGCCTCCGCGTTCAGCGGTTCCCCGACGCTGGCAAGGTGGCGCAGGCCGGACAGGTCGTAGCGGCGGGCGAGGTCCGTGCCGGCGCGCATCAGCAGGCGGATGGCCGTCGGGGTGGTGTACCAGACGGCCACGCGCTCGCGCTCCATCAGGGCGTACCAGCGGGCGGGGTCGAAGTCGCTTTCGTCGGCCACCACCGTCGTCCCGGCGGCCAACGGCGCCAGGATGCCGTAGACCGTGCCGGTCACCCAGCCCGGATCGGCCGTGCACCAGAAGACGTCGCCCGGACGCAGATCCAGCGCGTCGCGCGCCGTGGCGTGCTGCGCCACGATGGCGCCGTGGCCGTGCAGGGCGCCCTTCGGCGCGCCGGTCGTGCCGCTGGTGAAGTGCAGCAGGGCCGGGTCGTCGGCGGAGGTCTCGTCGCAAGGCAGAGGAGCGAAAGCGGACAAACCCTCCTCCCACCGCTCGTCCACCATCAGCGCCTCGCAAGGTTGAGGCAGCGCACCGGGGGCCTTGCGTGCCCACAGGGCCGGCGTGGTCACCACCACCCGCGCCTTGGCCAGGGTCAGGCGCAGCCGCACCGGCTCGGGCCCGAAGGCGGCGAACAGGGGGGAATAGACGCAGCCGGCCTTCAGCGCGCCCAGCGCCGCGACGTAGAGCGCCGGCAGGCGCGGCAGCAGCGTCGCGACCACGTCCCCGCGCCGTATGCCCATGCCGCGCAGCATGGCGGCGAAGCGCCCGCTCGCCTCCGATAACTCGGCGTAGGTGTATGTCTTTGCAACGCCATCGCGGCCGGTCCAGCGCAGAGCCTTGCGGTCCCCCTGCCCCACCGCGACGTGCCGGTCCACCGCCGCCCAGGCCATGTTGATCCCGCCCCACGGGCCGGTCAGGGAGGCCGCCTCCGCGGCCCAATAATCGGCGCGCTGGGCAGCGTCCATGGGGCTACTCCGCCGCAGCCGCGGTGATGTCGGAGGATGCGGTGGCGGATGCGGAGGGCGGCAAGTGCTCCTCCGCCCACGCCTTCAGCGCCAGGATGATGGGCTCCAGCGACCGGCCGCGCGGGGACAGGCTGTATTCCACCCTCGGCGGCACCTCCGGAAACACGGTGCGGACCAGCAGGCCGTCCGCTTCAAGCTCGCGCAGCTGGTTGGTCAGCATGCGCTGGGTGATCTTCGGCAAGCGGCGGCGGATCTCGTTGAAGCGCAGGGTCCCGCCCAACAGGTGGTAGAGGATCACGCCCTTCCACTTGCCGCCGATCAGCGTCAGCACGGCTTCCACCGGGCAGCCGGGCGCGCAGTCGAAGGTTTCGTGCGGGACGCGCGGCATGACGGTATCCTTTTTGATACTATGTGCTGTTTATGTGCATTCTTGTGGAAAGGCACTGCATGGCGCAAGTGAGTCCCCACACCGCACAAACACACAGCCGAACAAACACACAGCCGAGGGACCAGGACCATGCGCGCCGTCGCTTTCGAAAAATCGCTGCCCATCGAGGACGCCAACGCCCTGATCGACGTGGACCGGCCCTAGCCGGAACCGAAGGGCCGCGACCTTCTGGTCGAGATCAAGGCCGTCTCGGTGAACCCGGTGGACACCAAGGTCCGCAGGAACATGCCGCCGGAGCCGGGCGGCCAGAAGGTGCTGGGCTGGGACGCGGCGGGCGTCGTCACGGCGGTCGGGCCGGACGCCACGCTGTTCAAGCCGGGCGACGCCGTGTTCTACGCCGGGGCCATCAACCGCGACGGCACCAACGCCGAATTCCATCTGGTCGATGAGAGGATCGTCGGGCCGAAGCCCGCCTCGCTGGACTTCCCCCAGGCGGCGGCCCTGCCGCTGACCACCATCACCGCGTGGGAGGCGATGTTCGACCGGCTGGACGTCCGGCGCTCGGTGCCGGGGGCGGCGAACGCGATCCTGATCGTCGGCGGGGCCGGCGGCGTGGGCTCCATCGCCATCCAGCTCGCCCGCCGGCTGACCGACCTGACCATCATCGCCACCGCCTCGCGCGAGGAGACGCAGGACTGGTGCCGCGAGCTTGGCGCCCATCACGTCATCGACCACCGCCGCCCCATGGCGGAGCAGGTGGAGGCGCTGGGCATCGGCGCGCCGGCCTTTGTGTTCTCCACCAACGACACGGGCACCCACATGCCGGAGATCGCGGCTCTGATCGCCCCGCAGGGCCGCGTGGCGCTGATCGACGACCCGGTGAGCCTCGACGTCATGGTGCTGAAGCGCAAGAGCGTGTCGCTGCACTGGGAGTTCATGTTCACCCGCCCGGTGTTCGGCACGGCCGACATGCAGGCCCAGCACGACCTGCTGGCGGAGCTGTCCCGCCTCGTCGACGCCGGCACCATCCGCACGACGCTGACCGAGGT
>JAEZPL010000321.1 GCA_023413605.1 Pseudomonadota bacterium | reverse complement strand
CCCCAACACCTCACCGGCTGAGGGCGCCGCCCCCGGCGGCAGCGGCACGCCGGCGGAGACCGGTGAAGAGAAGAGGCACGCAGCCCATGGCGCATGACATTCTGATCGTCGACGACGAAGCGGACATCCGGATGCTGATCGCCGGCATCCTGAACGACGAAGGCATGAAGACCCGCGAGGCCGCCGACGCCGATCAGGCGTTCGCGCAGGTCGCCGCCCGGCGCCCCAGCCTCGTGATCCTCGACATCTGGCTTCAGGGCAGCCGTCTCGACGGGCTCCAGATTCTGGAGCAGTTGATGCGCGACCACCAGAACCTGCCGGTCATCATGATTTCCGGCCACGGCAACATCGAAACCGCCGTGTCGGCCATCAAGGTGGGCGCCTACGACTTCATCGAAAAGCCTTTCAAGGCCGATCGCCTGCTGCTGATGGTGGACCGCGCCATCGAGGCGGCCCGGCTGAAGCGCGAGAACGAGGAACTGAAGCTGCGCGCCGGCGGCGAGGCGGACCTGATCGGCCGCTCAACAGCCATCAATCAGGTGCGCCAGAGCATCGAGAAGGTTGCCCCCACCGGCAGCCGCGTGCTGATCACCGGCCCCGCCGGCTCCGGCAAGGAGGTCGTGGCGCGCCTCATCCACGCCCGCTCCCGTCGCAACGGCGGGCCGTTCGTGGGGCTGAACTGCGCCACCATGCGCCCCGACCGGCTGGAGATGGAGCTGTTCGGCACCGAGGCCGGCGTGGACGGCGCCGGGCGTAAGATCGGCACCTTCGAACAGGCCCATTCCGGCACGCTGTTGCTGGACGAGGTGGCCGACATGCCGCTGGAAACCCAAGGGAAGATCGTCCGCGCGCTGCAGGAGCAGGTGTTCGAGCGGGTGGGCGGCGGCCATCGTGTGGAGGTGGACGTGCGCGTCGTCGCGACGTCCAACCGCGACCTTCAGGCGGAGATCGAGCAAGGCCGCTTCCGCCAGGATCTGTTCTACCGCTTGGCCGTCGTGCCGATCCGCGTGCCCTCACTGGCCGAACGGCGCGAGGACATCCCTCTGCTGGCCCGCCATTTCATGCAGCGTTCGGCGGAGGCCGCCGGCCTGCCGCCGCGGGAATTCGGCGAGGACGCCATGGCGGCGCTCCAGGCCTACGACTGGCCGGGCAACGTGCGCCAGCTCCGCAACGTGGTCGACTGGCTGCTGATCATGGCGCAGGGCGACCCGAAGGAAGCGATCCGCGCCGACCAGCTTCCGCCCGAAATCGGCGCCATCACCCCCACCGTCTTGAAGTGGGACAAGGGCGGCGAGATCATGGGCCTGCCGTTGCGCGAGGCGCGCGAGGTGTTCGAACGCGAGTACCTGCTGGCCCAGGTCACCCGCTTTGGCGGCAACATCTCCCGCACGGCCTCCTTTGTCGGCATGGAGCGCTCCGCCCTGCACCGAAAGCTGAAGTCGCTGGGCGTGCACGGCAACGAGAAGGGCAAGATGTTCGTGGACTGACACCCTGCCTTGCACGCTTCCGCGTTGGTGCCGTGTCCGCGTGGTGATAACGTGCACCTATGTCTAGGGTTGCGGCAGGGAAAGGTCAGGCACCGTGAAGGCCGCCGCTCGTGGAGTCGGGTTGGTCGGCCACCGCTCTCTCCCAACGCTCTGACGGCAGCGGGGGCGAGGTAACGATTCTCCGGTCCAGCACCGTCATTCGGCCGATAAAGCCGCACCCTCATCCTGTCCGCCACCAAGCATGCGCAATCAAGCATGCGACGTGGGTGGACAGGACGGTTGCGGTTCGGCTTGAATTTTTCCGATTGTATCCCGTATCGTTTTGGCTACGAACTAAATAGGCCGACATGGCTCGATGGGCATACGTCAATGGCCGTTATCTGCCGCACCGGCAGGCGGTCGTTCATGTGGAAGATCGCGGCTTTCAGTTCGCCGACGGCGTCTACGAGGTGGTAACCATCCTCGACGGGCGCTTCGCGGACCTGGAGGGCCACATGGAGCGCTTGGGGCGCAGCCTGCGCGAACTGCGCATGGATTGGCCGGCCGCCCCGCGCGTGGTGGAGATGATCGCGCGGGAACTGGCGCGCCGGAACAGGCTGCACAACGGCTCCCTCTACATCCAGATCACCCGCGGCGTCGCTCCGCGCGATTTCAAGTTCCCGGCGGACACCAAGCCGACGCTGGTGATGACCGCCAAGCGCGTGGCCGCCTTCGCCAGGCCGGAACATCTGGAAAACGGCGTGTCGGTCATCACCGTGCCCGACATCCGCTGGGGCCGGCGCGACATCAAGACGGTGGGGCTGCTGGCCCCCGTACTGGCCAAGCAGCAGGCGGCCGAGTCGGGTGCCTACGAAGCGTGGCTGATCGATTCGGACGGCACGGTGACGGAGGGCAGTTCCTCCAACGCCTGGATCGTGACGGGCGAAGGGGTTCTGGTGACCCGCCCGCCGTCCACCAGGATTTTGAACGGCATCACGCGCCTGTCCTTGCTGCGGCTGGCCGGCGAGCGCGGCATTCCGATGCAGGAGCGTCCCTTCACCGTCGAAGAGGCGGTGACCGCGCGCGAGGCCTTCGTGTCGTCGGCCGGGACCTTCGCCTTGCCGGTGACGCGCATCGACGGGCGCCCGGTCGGCAACGGGAAGCCGGGGCCCATCACCCGAACCTTGCGCCAGGCCTATCTGGACTATGTGGCGGAGAGAACGGCGTGACGAACCCGGCCACCATTCTGAAAACCCTGCCGGTTCTGCCGCGCGCCGTCCTGTACGACTGGGACAACACGCTGGTGGACAATTGGGGCACGGTGCGCGCCGCGCTGAATCACGCGCTGGTGAGTTTCGGGCACGATCCCTGGAGCGAGGCGGAGGCGCGGGAGCGCATCAAGCAGTCGCTGCGCGACAGCTTCCCCCGCATCTTCGGCGAGCGCTGGACCGAAGCGCGCGATCTCTTCTACGCCTATTTCGAAGCCCACCACATCGAGCATCTGCGGCCGCTGCCCGGCGCGGAGTCCCTGTTGCGCAGCTTCGAGGAACGCGGCATCTACCAAGCCGTGGTGTCGAACAAGACCGGCCGATTCCTGCGGGCGGAAGCCGACGCGCTGGGCTGGACCCGTTACTTCGGCCGTCTGGTCGGCGCCCAGGACGCGGCGTTCGACAAGCCGCATGTGGCGCCGGTGCACATGGCGCTGGAGCCCTCGGGGATCCAGGCGGGGCCGGACGTCTGGTTTCTTGGCGATGCGGACATCGACATGGAATGTGCCCATGGCGCGGGCATCGTACCGGTGCTAATAGGTTTGGGTGAGGGCAGCGGCTTCGGCCGGTTCCCGCCGGCCCACCGGTACGATACATGCCACGCGCTGTGCGGCTTGGTGGGACGCGGCGGTGACACCATATCGGTTGAACAGTAGTCGAGACGGTTGCAACGCACACCAAACCTTATCGCTGCGGGGAGCGGGCTCTGTGCAAGGAGCCCCAAAAACACTGAAGAAGGGGGCGACATAAATGTCTGAAAAAAGCCAAAACGTGCAGGACGTGTTCCTCAATCACGTCCGCAAGAACAAGACTCCCGTAACCGTCTTTCTCGTGAACGGCGTAAAGCTTCAGGGAATCATCACCTGGTTCGACAACTTCTCAGTCCTGCTGCGGCGCGATGCGCATTCGCAGCTGGTCTACAAGCATGCGATCTCGACCGTCATGCCCGCACATCCGATTCAACTTTTCGAGCCGCCCAAGGAAGGTGAAAGCGTCTGATCTTCCGACCAATGGCAACGGCCGGGCGCTGTCCGCCTCCGGCCGGGCCATCGTGGTCCACCCCGTCCTCCGCAACGAGACGGACGGGGCCTTGCGCCATCCCGAGTCCTGCCTGGACGAGGCGGTGGGCCTTGCGCTCGCCATCGACCTGGACGTCGTGCACGCCGAATGCGCGCGGGTGAACCGCCCGCAGCCCTCGATCCTGCTCGGATCGGGGACGGTCGAGCATCTTGCCCAGGTCGTGGAGGAGACGGAGGCCACCCTCGTCATCATGGACCACGCCCTGTCACCCGTGCAGCAGCGCAACCTGGAAAGGGCGCTGAAGGCGAAGGTGATCGACCGGACCGGCCTGATCCTGGAAATCTTCGGCGCCCGCGCCCGGACGCGCGAAGGCATGCTCCAGGTCGAGTTGGCCGCCCTGACCTATCAGAAATCGCGCCTC
>JAEZPL010000519.1 GCA_023413605.1 Pseudomonadota bacterium | reverse complement strand
GAAGCGGGCCGAGTCGAGCACGCCGGCCATGCCGACCACGCGCTCCGGCGGCAGGCCGGACGCCTGCTGCAGCACCCACACCATCACGTCCAGCGGGTTGGTGATGACGATGACGAAGGCGTTCGGGCAGTACTTCTTGATGGCCTCGCCGACGGTCTGGCAGACGCCGGTGTTGATGCCGATCAGGTCGTCGCGGCTCATGCCCGGCTTGCGCGGCACGCCGGCGGTGACGATCACGACGTCCGCACCCTCGATGATCGAGTAGTCGTTGCCGCCGCTGAGCTTGGCGTTGAAGCCTTCGACCGGCGCGGTCTCGGCCAGATCGAGGGCCTTGCCTTCCGGCATGCCTTCGGCGATGTCGAACAGGACGACGTCGCCGAGTTCCTTCTGGGCAGCGAGCAGAGCCAGCGTACCGCCAATCTGGCCGGCGCCGACGAGCGCAATCTTCTTGCGAGCCATGGAGCGTTCCCTAAGCGTGAGCGTCCCCCATTCAGCGGAGGACAGAACCGATTGAGTTTAGCGTCCTAGGGATCCAGCGCCCTGAGATTTCGAGGCCGGTTCCTAGCGCGATTCCGCCCCGAGGGCAAGCGTGACCGCAAGCACGGGGTGGAACTCCGCATCGATTACGGCGAATGGGCGGAACCGCAAACAGGAAATTGGCGTTCCCCCGCCGGTCGGATACAGTTTATACCGCTTTGTGGAGATTGATTCGGACGTGGGAGAGCGTGGATGAACCGCTTTGCACCGGCATTTTTGCTATCCGCAACCTTGACGCTGGGCGGCGGCGGGGCTGCGCTGGGACAAACCGTCGCAGACTATGAGGCGGGACTCACGGGCGCGCCGGTCATCAACGCGCAGCCGGCCACAACGCAGTTGTATTGCCGGCCCCTGCTGAACTACGTCTTCACGTCGATTCCGTCCAACGAGCGCAGCGGGCTCGTCGTGCCGCTGTGGGCCTTTGACCAGGGCACCAACCCGGAAATCGCCGAGAAGCGGAGCATCTGCGAGCAGATCCGCCAGCAGGCGGTGATCCAGTTCGACGCCGGCACCGGCGAGCAGATCGTCACCCCGCCGCAGATGACCGACACGAACCCCAACGCCAACACCAACGTCCCGTACTATTCGGACCAGCCGCCGGCCGGCGACCAGACGCAGCGCCGCCCGCGCCGTCCGACGGGGATGGGTGCGCCGGTCCAGTAAGCCGGGTTATGGCCTGATCCCGTAGAGGGCGAGACGCCGGGCCATCTCGGACGGCGTCAGCGGGAAGCCGGTGCCGTCGCGGGCGTTCAGGACGGCGCGCGGGTCGATGCCGGCCGCGCGCGTCTGCACTTGCATGGCGCAGCGCATGGAGTAGCCGGCGCGCCAGACCAGCGCCGTCACCGCGCGCGGGTCTTGGGATGCCAGGATGTCGTCCACCAGAATCGGATGGACGACGGCACGCAACGCCAGGGCGGCGCGCACGAATTCCTTTTCGTCCCAGGACAGGGCGTCGCTCAGCACCATTTCCCCCAGCGCGCCCTGGCGGTGGAGGCGGATCGCGCGGCGCTCCGGCGACTCGGACGGGTCGCGCGTTTCCACCCATTCCACCCGGCGCCGGGTGGCCTCCGCGACCTCCGCCGCCGTGACGGAATCGAAATCGGACCGGCGGCGCAGCAGGTCCACCACCGTGGCGTCCACGAAATCGGCCAGCCGCACCGCCAGCCGGCGCGGCAGGGCGGGGCGGCGCGCCAGCTTGGCCTGCCAATCGTGGTGCCGGGCGGATTCCTCGACCAGCCGTTCCAGCGTGTCCTCGGGAATGATGGCGCCGTTGTTGTCCAGAAGGACGCCGGTCGCCTCCGCGTCGCCCGTGTCCACGATGGCGGAGGACAGGGGCGCGCTGATCCGCTCGCGCTGCGCGATGGCCGACAGTGCCCATCCGGCCGGGTGGCTGGCGACGATGTCCAGCAGGTCGTCGTCGGACAGCGAGGCGCAGTAATGCAGGACGGGCTCCGCCACCGAGCGCTCCATGTCGCGGGCCAACGCCCGCACGACGGCGGGCGGGGCGCAGGCGATGTCCTTCACCGCGGTGGCGAGCGCCGCGCGCACATGGGTCACATGGTCGCGGGTCAGTCGCTCCAGCGCGCGCAGGACGACGGTCGTCACCTTGTCCTGCCCGTCCGGCGGCAGGTCGGGCAGCAGCCGGCACAGCTTGCGCGCCAGCATCGCCCGCACGCTGGAATCGCCCATGCCGGCCAGCCGCGATTCGACCAGCGCGGTGCCGACCTGGCGGGTGACCTCGCCCGTCTGGAGCGGGGCGGGCGGGGGCGGCTCGTCGGCGAACAGATAGCCCAGAAGTTCCGGCTCCACGCCCTCGTCCGGAGCCGGGATGCCGGCGCCCGGCAGCAGGCGCGCGGGATGGCCATGGGCCAGCGCATGCCCCGTGTCGCGGGCGAGCGCCTCGATGCCGTCTTCTTCCAAGCCCGGCGCGCCCGTGGGCTCGGGCTGCGCCGCCGTGACCGTGCGTGGCTGCATGGCCCCCATCCATGCGCCCACACCGTTAACGGCACGCTAATTCCCGTGCAATGTCACCCGGATTGTTTGAATGGCACCGGGATTGTCCGAAGCCGCCGGGACTGCTGCCGTGCGGCGCGTGGGCGCACAGAAAAAAAGGCCGCTGCCCGATGGGCGCGGCCTTGGAGAGTTTAGGGAGGAAACGCACTGCAAAAGCAGTAACGAGCCCAGATCATACGCCCCGCTTCCGGCCCATGGTATTACCAAGTTGGTATTGGAGCGGTGCGGTGTGCGCATAGCAATGAAGGAATAAAAATTTGTTTGCCTAGGGAGTGTGCAGGAATTCGGGGGGTTGCACGCTTCGGGGCAGAGCGAACAATTGTTGGAACTGCGAACGATTAAGGGTGACTACTGTCACATCCAGAACGAACGTTGTGTGGCACCCGGACGGATGCTGTCGAAGACACACGCCTGAGATGTTTTGTCCGGTGCACATGAAGGCAAGCCGCACAACGACTCGAACAGGCGCGCGCTTTCCGCTTCGCGAATACATGCGATCCAGGAGAGGTGACCAAAAGCCGGGACGTCCAAAAGCAAAAGGCGCAGGCCGGCGTGGAAAGCCGGCCTGCGCCCTGAAGCGCCGGTTGTCGCGCGCCGATCAGGCGGTGAGCTTTTCGCGGATCAGCGCCTTGGTTTCCTCCAGGCCGTAGAGCTGGACGAAGGAGCCCATGCGCGGGCCGGTGGTCTGACCCAGCAGCACCTCGTACAGGGCCTGGAACCAGGCGCGCAGCTCGGTGAAGCCGTGCTCCTTGCCGACCGCGAAGACCTCGTTCTGGATGACGTCGCCGGCCGCGTCGGCGGGCAGGGCGTCCAGCCGCTTCAGCAGGTCCTCCAGCGCGGCGCGCTCGGCGTCGGTGGGGGCGCGGTACTGCTTGGTCGGCTTCACCAGATCCTGGTAGTAGCGGACGGCGTAGCCGACCAGCTTGTCCAGGAAGGGGCTGTTCTCCGGCGTCGCCTCGGGCGCGTAGCGGCTGATGAAGCCCCACATCACGTCCTTCGTCTCGGCGTTCGCCGCGCCGGCCAGATTCAGCAGCAGGTTGAAGGACACGTCGGACCGGACGGCCGGCGCCGTGCCGTTGTGGATGTGCCAGGCCGGGTTCTCCAGCTGCTTGGCCGGCTCCTCCACGGGCAGCTTGGCGACGAAGGCCAGATACTCGTCCACCGCGCGCGGGATCACGTCGAAGTACAGGCGCTTGGCCGACTTCGGCTTCTGGAACATGTACAGCGCAAGGCTTTCCGGCGGGGCGTAGGCGAGCCATTCCTCCATGGTCAGGCCGTTGCCCTTGGACTTGGAGATCTTCTGGCCCTTGTCGTCCAGGAACAGCTCGTAATTGAAGCCTTCCGGCGGGGTGCCGCCCAGGATCTTCACGATCTTGCCGGCCAGTTCCGCGGACGGGATCAGATCCTTGCCGTACATTTCAAAGTCCACGCCCAGCGCGTACCAGCGCATGCCCCAGTCGGGCTTCCACTGAAGCTTGACGTGGCCGCCGGTGACCGGGACCTCCACCTTCTTGCCGTCCTCGTCCTGGAAGACGATGGTGCCCGCGTCCACGTTGCGCTCCTGCACCGGAACCTGAAGGACGCGGCCGGTGGTCGGCGAGACGGGAAGGAACGGGCTGTAGGTCTGCTGCCGCTCCTCGCCGAGCGTCGGCAGCATGACCGCCATGATCTCGTCGTAGTTCCGCAGCACGCCCAGCAGCGCCTGATCGAAACGGCCGGACGTGTACCAGTCGGTGGAGGACTGGAACTCGTACTCGAAGCCGAAGCTGTCCAGGAAGGCCCGCAGCCGCGCGTTGTTGTGCGCGCCGAAGCTTTCGTGCGTGCCGAACGGGTCGGGCACCTTGGTCAGCGGCTTGCCCAGGTTGGCGGCGATCAGTTCCTTGTTCGGGATGTTGTCCGGCACCTTGCGCAGGCCGTCCATGTCGTCCGAGAAGCAGAACAGCTTCGTCGGAATGTCGCTCATGCGCTGGAAGGCCTGACGCACCATGGTGGTGCGGGCCACCTCGCCGAAGGTGCCGATGTGCGGCAGGCCCGACGGACCGTAGCCGGTCTCGAACAGGACGTAGCCTTTGGCCGGCGGCTCTTTCGCGAAGCGCGCGACCAGTTTGCGCGCCTCCTCGAATGGCCAAGCCTTTGCCTGCAACGCCAATTCCCGCTCGCCGGTCATGGTAGAGCCCCTTCAAACCCGATGCGTGTGTCGAAAGGCAGGGACCCTAGGGCGGACGGGGCCGCACGTCAACGGGCGGCGCTCGCCCGCCCGGGGCGATTGCCTTTGGCCGACGCAACCCTCTTCCACTCCTGGCGGCCATCGCTGTTGTGCATCCTTGTGCGGATTGTGCGGCGAGCTTGCTGTGCACAATGCGCCCGAAGGCCGGATTTCCCTGCTGGAACAGCGCGTTGTGGTGATCTGTCGGCGTGCGGCCGTTGTGCATCCGCGGCAACAGCCCCCGTGTCAACCAACGCACTGTTAACCAATGCCCCATCGTGCAACACACGATGGGGATGTGTTGCACGGGAGATGGCGAGGGAGATGAACGGCAGTGGCGAAGGCGCGCGGATTCACGGCGGAGTTCGGGCCTTGATGGGAAGATGGTATCCTAATACCCGGAACAAAGCAAGATCAGTGCGGCCGCCCGCCCGCAAAGATTGCCGGGGTTGGGTCTTCGCCAGCACTGGTGGAGCAAAGGCGTGCTTGCCGGGCGCGCCTTTCGCGCGCAGATCTGAGCGTGGGCAAATCTGAAGTGTAGATCGCCTTCCGAGGACCAGAATGAGCTGGCTGTACCTGTCCTGCGCCATCGCCTTCGAGATCGTCGGCACCGTCGCCATGAAGTTGTCCGACGGCATGACCCGCCTGTGGCCCAGCCTGGCGGTGGTGGCCTGCTACCTCGTCGCCTTCGCGATGCTGGCGCAGGCGCTGAAGGACATCGAGGTGGGGGTGGCCTATGCCATCTGGTCCGCGGTCGGCACGGCGGCCATCGCCGCCATCGGCGTGTGGGTGTTCGGGGAGTCGGTCAGCCTGCTGAAACTCGCCGGAATACTGCTGATCGTGGCGGGGGTTGTCAGCCTGCGGATGGCGGGGGGAGGGGCTTAACGCGCGCACTCCGCCAGACCGTCCCGCTCCACGATCGCCATGCGGCGCTCGATGATGCCCGCCCGGCGCGCCACATAGGCGCCCGGCGGGTTCGGCGACCACTTGCGGGGGCTCGGCAGGACGACGGCGAGCAGCGCGGCCTCGCGGCGGGTCAGGGCCGAGGCGGGCTTCTTGAAATGATGGCGGGATGCTGCCTCGGCGCCGTAGACGCCGTCTCCCCACTCGATGATGTTCAGGTAGACCTCCAGGATGCGGTTCTTGGGCCAGAACGTCTCGATCAGCAGGGTGAACCACGCCTCCGCGCCCTTGCGGGTCCAACTGCGGTCGGGCCAGAGGAAGGCGTTCTTGGCGGTCTGCTGGCTGATGGTGCTGCCGCCCCTCAGGCGCCCGCCGTCCTCGTTGTCCTCGAACGCGCCCTCGATGGCCGCCCAGTCGAAGCCGCCGTGGCCGCAGAACAGCGTGTCCTCCGACGCGATGACCGCGCGGGCGAGGTGCGGGGAGATGGAGGAGAGCGGCACCCAGTCCTTCTCCAGCCCGGCGCCCTCCATCGCGCGGATCAGCATCAGGGGCGTGGCCGGCACCGGGGCGAAACGGTACAGCGCGGCCCAGCCGACGCTGAAGGCCGCCAGGGCCAGGGCCAGGGCCACCATCACGCGCGCCAGGCGCCGTATCGAAAACCTCATGCCGTCAACTCCACCGTGGGCGGGGCGCCACTGTCGGGTGGGATGGCCCGCCCGGTCAACCGCCGGGTCAACACGGGTTTGCTCGCATTGACGGGGCGGGCGACTCTATACTGCGCGCCATGGATCTGACCTCGGTGCCGCCTTCCCCCTCCTTCAGCCTCGACGACGCGCCGGCCCTGGTGGCCGGGGCGCGGCAGGTCGTGCTGTTGACCGCCGACGGCGAGGTGGAGGCGCTGTCGCCCTCCGCCGCGGCGAAGCGCGTGCGCCGGCAGCCGCCGCTGCTTTGCCACGCGCGGGCCATGGCGCGCCGGCTGGGGGTGGAGCCCTTCGCGGCCTTCGACGTGCTGGAACTGTTCGCCTTCGTGAAGCCGGCCAGCTTCTGCGTGCCGACCCCGCGCGGGCTGGCGGAGGCGCTGGACCTGCCGGCCCCGGACGGGCTGGAGGCCGACGCGCTGGCCCTGCACCGGGCGGTGCGCAAGCTGCTGGGCCTGTTGGGGACGCCTGGGCGCGAGGAGGCTTCGGACCCCGTGGCCTTCGCCTGGGAGATGGGGCGCGCCGGCTGGCCCTGGGCGCCCGCCGTGCTGGCGGCGCTGGGCAAGCCGGAGGGGCCGGAGCGTGGCG
>JAEZPL010000419.1 GCA_023413605.1 Pseudomonadota bacterium | reverse complement strand
GCCGAAGTCGGTGCCTGCCGCGGCGGAACGCCGGGGGCTGTTCTACCTCGACGCCACCTGCCCGCTGGTCAGCAAGGTGCACCGCGAGGCCGAGCGCCACTTCAACGAAGGCCGGCAGATCGTCCTGATCGGCCACGCCGGGCATCCGGAGGTGATCGGCACCATGGGCCAGTTGCCGGACGGCGCCGTCGTGCTGGTGGAGACGGTGGACGACGTGGCGACGGTGGAGATCGCCGACCCGGACAACCTCGCCTACGCCACCCAGACCACCCTGTCGGTGGACGAGACCGCCGGCATCCTCGCCGCCCTCCAGGCCCGCTTCCCGAACATCGCCGGGCCGAAGAAGGAGGACATCTGCTACGCCACCACCAACCGCCAGCAGGCGGTGAAGGCCATAGCACCCAAGGTGGACGCGCTGCTGGTGCTGGGGGCCCCGAACTCATCCAACTCCAAGCGGCTGGTCGAAGTGGCGAAGATCCACGGCTGCGCCAAGGCCCAGCTGGTCCAGCGCGCGTCCGACATCGACTGGGCGGCGCTGGACGGCATCCGGACGCTCGGCATCACCGCCGGTGCGTCGGCACCGGAGGTTCTGGTGGAGGAGGTCATCGAGGCCGCCCGCGCCCGCTTCGCCGTGACGGTGGAGGAACTGCGCACCGCCTTCGAGGACATCACCTTCAAGCTGCCCAAGTCGCTGCTGGACGGCGATGTCCCGCTGCGTACGAAGGAAGAGGCCTGATCGGCCCTGCATCCCATTGACCAGCGCCCCGAATCCCGGTAAGGCGCTGGTCCCATGGCCGTCTACACCGAAGTTTCCGACGAGGATCTGAACGCCTTCATCGCCCAGTACGATCTGGGCGGCGTTCTGTCGTGCAAAGGCATCGCCGAGGGGGTGGAGAATTCCAACTTCCTCCTGGTGACGGAGACCGGCCCCTACATCCTGACGCTCTATGAAAAGCGCACGCGGAGGGAGGATCTGCCCTTCTTCCTGCGGCTGATGGAGCATCTGTCGAACAAGGGCATCGCCTGCCCGCTGCCGGTGCACGGCCGCGACGGGGAGGCCCTGCGCGAGCTGTGCGGCCGGCCGGCGGTGATCGTCACCTTTCTGGCCGGCATGTGGCCGCGCCGCATCACGCCGCACCATTGCGCTGAGCTGGGCGCGGCGCTGGCGCGCCTGCACCTTGCCGTCGCCGACTTCCGCATGGAGCGTCCGAACGCGCTGTCGCTGGGCGGTTGGCGCGACCTCTTTGAGAGATGCGCCCCGCGCGCCGACGAGGTCGGCCGCGACCTGCGCGCGACGCTGGAGGAGGAACTCGCGGTGCTGGAGGCGAACTGGCCGGCCAGCCTGCCGTCCGGCGTCATCCACGCCGACCTGTTCCCGGACAACGTCTTCTTCCGCGGGGACGGCCTGTCGGGGCTGATCGACTTCTACTTCGCCTGCAACGACTTCCTGGTCTACGATGTCGCCATCTGCATGAACGCGTGGTGCTTCGAGATCGACGGATCGTTCAACGCCACCAAGGCGCGGATGCTGCTGACCAGCTACCAGAAGGTTCGCCCGCTGTCGCAGGAGGAGCTGGAGGCCCTGCCCTGGCTGTGCCGCGGCAGCGCGGTGCGCTTCCTGCTGACCCGCCTCTACGACTGGCTGAACCACCCGCCGGGCGCCTTCGTCAAGCCGAAGGACCCGCTGGAGTATCTGCGCAAACTGCGCTTCCACCAGACCGTCAAGGGCTTGGGCGACTACGCGCTCGACGACGGCGGCACCTATCAGGTCTGACAGCATGTCCGAAGAAGCGCGAGCCGGTGAAGATGCCTCCAAGATCGTGGACATCTTCACCGACGGGGCGTGCAGCGGCAACCCCGGCCCCGGCGGCTGGGGCGCCATCCTGCGCTATGGCGCGGTGGAGAAGGAGCTGTACGGCGGCGAACCCGCGACCACCAACAACCGCATGGAGCTGATGGCCGCCATCCAGGCGCTGGAAGCCCTGAAGCGGCCGATGAAGGTGCGGCTCTACACCGACAGCGAATATGTGAAGAACGGCATCACCCAGTGGATTCACGGCTGGAAGGCCAGGGGCTGGAAGACCGCCGACAAGAAGCCGGTGAAGAACGAGGATTTGTGGAAGCGCCTCGACGAGGCCAAGCGGCGCCACGACATCGAGTTCCACTGGGTGCGCGGCCACGCCGGCCATCCGGAAAACGAACGCGCCGACGCGCTGGCCCGGCAGGGCGTCGCCGATGTCCGGCAGGCCGGACGGGGCTGATGGGCGTATAGCCGCCATTCCAGACGGGCGCCTTGCCGTAGCCCGCCGCACACCGTTACCCTTCCCAACAATGAACGACAAAGATCGTTGGGGAGGAGACCGAGATGTATCCGCACTTGCGGAACGAAGCCCGCTGGGTGCTGCCCGAGGTTCTGGCCCATCAGGCGGCCACGCGCGGCGACAAGACCTTCGTCGCCATGGTCGACGGCTCCGGCCTGACCTACGCGGAGGCCGAGGAGCAGGCCGGGCGTGTCGCCGGCTTCCTGGCCGGCCTGGGCGTGAAGCCGGGCGACACGGTGGCGGTGATGCTGCCGAACGGGCTGGACTTCGTGCGCGTCTGGCTGGGGCTCGGGCGGCTTGGCGCCATCATGGTGGCGCTGAACACCGACCTGAAGGGCGGCTTCCTGGAACACCAGCTGGAGAACGCCGGGGCGGCGCTGGCCATCGTCGACGCCGGGCTGGTGGAGCGCATCACCGACATCGCCCCGCGCCTGACGGCGCTCCGCCGGCATGTCGTGCCGGGAGCGGGAGACGGTTCCCCGCACACGCCGCTGGAGGGCTGGCGCGACGCCGCCCCCTATGACGGCCCCCTGCCCCGCGCCGGCGACAACGCCTGCATCATGTACACCTCCGGCACCACGGGCCTGTCGAAGGGCGTGCTGATGCCGCACGGGCACGGCTTCGTGTTCGGGCTGGGCTCCATCGACAATTTCGCCCTGACCCCGGACGACCGCTTCTACATCTGCCTGCCGCTGTTCCACGCCAACGCGCTGTACATGCAGCTCTACGCCGCCATGATCTCCGGCGGATCGGCGGTGATGCGGGAACGCTTCAGCGCGTCCGCGTGGCTGGACGACATCCGGCGGCACCGCTGCACGGTGACCAACTCGCTGGGGGCCGTGACCGCCTTCGTGGTGGCCCAGCCGCCTCGCCCCGATGACCGCGACCACACGCTGCGCCTCGTCGGCGCCGCGCCCAACCCGGCGGACACGGAACTGGCCTTGCGCGAGCGCTTCGGCATCCGCGACGTGATCAGCCTCTACGGCATGACGGAGGTGAACATCCCCCTCTACGCCGAGTTGGGCAAGCCGCGCCCCGGTACCTGCGGGCGGGTCTACGACCGCTATTTCGAGGTGGAGATCCGCGACCCGGAAACCGACATCCCCGTGCCGCGCGGCCAGATCGGCGAGATCATGGTGCGCCCGAAGGCCGCCTTCGGCTTCCTGTCCGGGTACCACCGCATGCCCGACAAGACGGTGGAGGCGTGGCGGAACCTGTGGTTCCACACCGGCGACGCCGCGGTGATGGACGAGGACGGCTACGTTACCTTCGTGGACCGCATCAAGGACTGCATCCGCCGCCGCGGCGAGAACGTCTCGTCCTACGAGGTGGAAACGGTCCTATCCCGCCTGGACGGCGTGGCGGAGGTCGCCGCCTACGGCGTGCCTTCCGGCGTGTCCGGCGCGGAGGACGAGATCATGGTGGCGATCGTGCCCATGCCCGGCGCCGTGCTGACGCCCGACGCGGTGGCCAGCTACGCCGAGCGCGAACTGCCCCGCTACGCCCAGCCCCGCTACATCGACATCGTGGAGTCCTTCCCCAAGACCCCGACCGCCAAGGTGCAGAAGGCCAAGCTGCGCGAACGCGGTGTCGGGCCGGGTGTGTGGGACCGGACGAGGGCGGGATAAGAAAAAAGCCCTTCTCCCCCTGATCGGGGAGAAGGGCTTTCTTCGGTCGACCGCGTCGCCTTACAGCGCGCCGAGGACCGCTTCGGCCGAGGAAACCTCGAACTGGCCCGGCTTCTCGACGGCGAGGTGCGTGACCTTGCCGTCCTTGGCGACCAGGGCGAAGCGCTGGCCGCGGGTGCCGAGGCCATAGCCCGAGCCGTCCATGGTCAGGCCCAGCGCCTGGGTGAAGGTGGCGTTGCCGTCCGGCAGCATCATCACCTTGCCGTCGACGTTGTTCTTCTCGCCCCACGCCCGCATGACGAACGGGTCGTTGACGGCAAGGCAGACGATGGTGTCGACGCCCTTGGCCTTCAGCGCGTCAGCCTGCTGGACGAAGCCCGGCAGGTGCTTGGCCGAGCAGGTCGGCGTGAAGGCGCCCGGCACGGAGAACAGAGCCACCGTCTTGCCCTGGAAGATCGAATCGGTGGTGACATCCTGCATGCCGTTGTCGGTCAGGTGCTTCAGGGTGACCGACGGAATGGTATCGCCCACTTGAATGGTCATGTCTTGTGCCCTCCCATTTATCGAACCGGCCTGATGGTTAAGCGGTTCTGAAGTGTCGTTCTAGCTTCTGGGCGGCGCCCCCGCAAGGCCGCCCCGGTCGCCGCGCGCCCGGTCCAGCGCCTCCAGCACAACGCCTTCGGTCAGCAACTCGGGCAGCGCGATGCCCTCCGGCGCGCCGGGGCCGTAAACGATGTTGAACGGAATCCCGTAGCGGCCATGGCTGGCGAGATAGCGGGCGATGCCCTCGTCCGGACGGGTCCAGTCGGCGCGCATGGCGACCAGACCGGCATCGTCCAGACGCTTGGCGAGCTCGCCCCGGTTCAGCACCAGCTTCTTGTTGGCCTGGCAGGTGATGCACCAGTCGGCCGTCACGTCCACGAAGACGACCCGCCCGGCGGAGACCTCGTCCCGGATCACGCCTTCGGCGAAGGGAACCCAGCGTGTCGTGGCGTCGCTGACGGTCGGGGCCGCCCCGGCCGAGGGGCCGAACGCCGCCGGAATGGCGAAGGCGACCAGGGCGAGCAGCCCGGCCATCGCCGGTCCGGCCCAACGGGCCGAGGATTGCAGGCGGCGGCCAAGCCACAACGCCACGACCAGCCCGCCCATCAGCACGGCGATGGCCAGAGCTGCGACCTCGCCCACCTGGACCACCAGCACGGACAGCAGCCACACCGCCGTCAGCGCAAGCGCGGCACCCAGCACGCGGCGCAGGGCGACCATCCACCGCCCCGGCCGGGGCAGCACCCGCGCGATGCGGGGGAAGGCGGCAACCAGCAGATAGGGCAGCGCCAGCCCGACGCCCAGCGCGGCGAAGATGGCGAACACCTCCATCGGCCCGCCGGCCAACGCAAACCCCACCGCGGTGCCCAGGAAGGGCGCCGAGCAGGGCGTCGCCAGCAGCGTCGCGAAGGCCCCGGTCGCGAACTGCCCGCCAAGTCCATTGTTGTTAGGCCCGTGCCCATCGGAACCGCCCAGCCGGTCGGCTATGGCGCGCGGCAAGGGAACCTCGAACACTCCCCACAGGTTTGCGGCGAACAGAGTCACCAGCACAACCATGAAGACGAGGAACAAGGGCTGTTGGAACTGGATGCCCCAGCCGACCGCGCCGCCGGCCGCCTTGACCGCGACCAGCGCCCCGGCCAGCGCCAGGAAGGACACGAGAATTCCCGCCGCCGAGGCGAGGAACCCGGCGCGCACCGCCGCGGGCGCCCGGCCGCCGTGCTGCACGATGGACAGCAGCTTCAGCGACAGAACCGGCAGCACGCAGGGCATCAGGTTCAGGATCAGCCCGCCCAGCAGCGCCACGCCCAGCATGGCGGCCAGCCCCCTTGGCGCGCTTGTGCCCCCGGCGGCACCACCGGTCAGACCCGCCTCGGCGGTGACCGACGTTTCCATGGACCGCGCGCCGTCCACCAGCGTCAGCGTCAGCGGCTGGCCGGCGAGGTTCAGGCCCGGCTGTGCGTCCGATGCGTCGAGCCGCAGCCGTACGCGCCGGTCGTTGTCGGAAAAGCTGCGCTTCGGCGCCGGGAAGGACACCGGCGGGTCGGTCTCGACGAACAGGTCCGGGGCGACCAGCGTCTCCCGCGAGGTGACCTCGACCTCCAGCGCGCCGCCTTCGGCGCGGACGCTCGTGATAGCAAGACCGGCGGCGCGGCCGTCGCCGGGCACCTGCGACTGGGCGCGCGCGATGTCGTTGGCGGACGGCCCCGGTTCGGCCGGGCCGGCGGGAATGGACAGGCCAAGCTTCACCGTCTGCGGCACGCAGATGGAGGAGCAGACCAGCAGTTCCGCAGTCAGCGACAGATCGACGGACTTGCCGGGCTCCGCGGGCACGGCGGCGATGGGAAACAGAACCTCGGCGTCGTATCCGGCCGTCTCGAAGCCCAGGACGGTGAAGCGGTGCGGCGCGGGGTAGGCGATGTCGGCCTTTGCCAGATTGCCGGAGCCCGCCCAGTCCAGCCGCGGCGCGAAGCCCGCGTCGCCCGGCGAGCGCCAGTAGGTCTTCCAGCCCGGCTCCAGCCGCACCTCCAGCCCCAGCGGCAGCGTCTTCAGCTCGCCCACGCCCTGCACCGAGGACACGAGCCGCGCTTCCACCGGGCCGGCCTTGGTCCAGCCGCCCGGCTCCGCCCTACCCGTTCCGGGTACGGCCAAGGCCAGGACGGCGACCACCAGAGGAACAAACCTTTTCATCGCGCGGACTGTTCTCATATGAGTAGCGATACGGCAACACGCCGAGGCTATAATGGATGACAAAGCTTGGCCCGTGCTGTCACACTCGGGCGAAGTCGGCTGCGGGTTCCTGCCCATTCAGGCTTCCCGCCCCCGGACACAAGGATAACCGCCCATGCCGCACCTGACCAAGTCCTCGGAGTCCTCGGAATACCTGACCGGCCAGTTGCTGATCGCCATGCCGGGGATGATGGACCCGCGTTTCCAGCGCACCGTCATTTATATGTGCGCCCACAACGAGGATGGCGCCATGGGCCTCGTCGTCAACCGCCTGTTCGGCTCCATCACGTTCGAGGATCTTCTCGAACAGCTCGACATGGACGTCAAGCAGCCGATCACCAACATGCCCGTGCATTATGGCGGTCCGGTGGAATCCGGACGGGGATTCGTGTTGCATTCGACGGATTACGTGCGCGAAGGCACGCTCGTCGTGGACGACGAGGTGGCCTTAACCGCCACCATCGACATCCTGCGCGCCATTTCGGAAGACCGCGGGCCGCGCCGCAACATCCTGCTGCTGGGCTACGCCGGCTGGGGGCCGGGCCAGCTCGACGCGGAGATCCAGGCCAACGGCTGGTTGAACGTCCCCTGCGACGAGGCGCTGCTGTTCGACCCGGACCTGGAAACCAAGTGGGAGCGCTCCATCGCCAAGCTGGGCGTCAGCCTGTCCATGCTGTCGGGTGAAGCCGGCCACGCGTGACGATCAAACAGAAAAGGCCGCCAAACGGAAAAGGCCGCGCCCATGAAGGCGTGGCCTTTTTTTGTTCCAACACGTGGCGGTACGACCGCCAGTTCCGCTCACGCGCCCTTGGTGGCGAGCGCCATGGCGAGGCCGCGGGCCTGCATCAGTTCACCGCAACGCTCGACCAGCGTTTCACCGGCATACACCGCCCAACCGCTCTGGAAACCGGCCTCTTCATACTGAAGGTCGACGCGCCGGCCAGCGTGCTCAAGCGCGTAGCGGTGGGAATTTTCTTTCGTCCAGGTAGGCTTCGGAGACATCTCCGCCTCGTTCGCTGCGTACGACATAGCGAAAGGGTGCGCCCAACGCGTTAATCGTCGGTTAAACGGACAATGTTCCCGCCTTGCGAAAAGGGGGTTGTCACACCCCTTTCGACGCTGGCCCTACCCGCGCCACTCCTCGCGCAGGATGGCGTAGAGCACATGGTCGCGCCACGCGCCGTCGATGCGCAGATAGCCCCGCGCGTAGCCTTCGTGCGTGAAGCCGACCTTTTCCAGCAGGCCGCGGCTGGCGGCGTTGGTCGGCAGGCAGGCGGCCTCCACCCGATGCAGGCCCAGTTGCCCGAAGGCGAAGTCCAGCACCAGCCGCGTCGCCCCGGAAATGTAGCCGTTGCGGGCATAGGGCCGCCCGACCCAATAGCCGAGCGTCGCCATCTGGGCCACGCCGCGCCGCACGTTGGTCAGGCCCAGCCCGCCCACCAGCACATCGCTGTTCCGGTCGAAGACGAGGAAGCTGTAGCCCTGGTCGTCGCGCCATTCCTGGGCCTGCCGGCGCAGGCGGCGGCCGAAGGCGGCGCGGGTCAGCGCATCGGCCGGCCATGTCGGCTCCCAGGGGGTCAGGAAATCGCGGGATCCCGACCGGAGGTCGGCCCATTCCCGCCAGTCGCGCGGCAGCGGCGGCCGGATGTAGCATTTCGGCCCGTCGAGCCGCACGGCGGGAGGACTGATGAGGCCGCTGCCCAGCAGGCGGATCATGCCGGTGTTCCCTTACTGCAGGCGGGCCGCGATCCGGTCATACTCCTCCAGCCGGCTGATGGGGCCAAGAGCCGCCACGGTGGGGCGGCTGGCGCGCAAGCGCCTGGCCACGCGCATCACGGCGTCGCGGTCCACGGCGCCGATCTTCCGCACGATCTCCTCGATCGGCACCGGGCGCCCGTAGACCAGAAGCTGCTGCCCCAGCTGCTCGCACCGCGACATGGTGCTTTCCAGCGCCATGAGGGTCCCGGCGCGCAGCTGCGCCGCGGCGCGGGCAACCTCATCATCCGTCACGTCCTCGGCGACCTTCATCAGCTCGTCGCAGACGACGGGGACCAGTTCCGTCACCTCGTCCTCGCCCGTGCCGGCGTAGACGCCGAACAGGCCGCCGTCCCGATAGGCCCCGGCGAAGGTGTAGATGGAGTAGACGAGCCCGCGCTTCTCCCGCACCTCCTGGAACAGGCGGGACGACATGCCGCCGCCCAGCAGCGTGGACAGGACGGAATGCGCGTAATAGTCCGGGTCGTGCACCCCCACTCCGTCGAAGCCGATGACGAGGTGCATCTGCTCCAGGTCGCGCGCCTCGCGGAAGTCGCCGCCGGTGTAGACCGCGTTCTCGGACTCCGGCACCGGCTGGTTGGGCAGCTTGCCGAAGGCCTTCAGCGCCATGTCCACAAGCCGGTCATGGTCGAGCCGCCCGGCGGCCGACAGCACGATGCCCGGCGCGCCATAGTGGCCGTCGATGTAGTCGACCAGGGCCGAGCGCGACAGCGCGCCGACGATCTCCTCCGTTCCCAGCACCGGCCGGCCGAGCGGCTGGCCCGGATAGGCGGTCGCCTGGAAATGGTCGAAGATGATGTCGTCGGGCGTGTCGGCGGCCTGCCCGATCTCCTGCAACACCACCGTCCGCTCGCGCGTCAACTCCTCCTCGTCGAGCGTGGAGTGCTGGAGCATGTCGGCGATCAGGTCCAGCGCCAGCCCGGCATCCTCGTGCAGGACCTTGGCGTAGTAAGCCGTCTGTTCGCGCGTGGTGTAGGCGTTGAGCTGGCCGCCGACATTCTCGATCTCCTCGGAGATGCGGAAGGCGGACCGGCGCTCCGTGCCCTTGAACAGCATGTGCTCGACCAGATGGGCCACGCCGTTGACGCTGGCCTGTTCGTTCCGTGTGCCCACGCCGACCCAGCAGCCGAGCGACACCGACTGCACGTCGGGCATGGTGTCG
>JAEZPL010000415.1 GCA_023413605.1 Pseudomonadota bacterium | reverse complement strand
CTTCCGGGGTGCGCAGGGGGCGGTCGCCGTTCAGCAGGGCGGGGCTGCACACCGGGAATATGTCCTCGGTCAGCAGCCGTTCGCTGCGCAGGCCCGGCCAGTTGCCGGCCCCGAAGCGGATGGCGATGTCGACGTCCTGCTGCGCGAAGTCCACCATCTGTGAGGTGGTGTGCAGGCGCACCTCCACATCCGGGTGACGGTTCTGGAAGCGGCCGAGCCGCATCACCAGCCATTTCGCCGCGAAGCTGGGCATGGTGGAGATGGTCAGCGCGCCGGACCCGTCCTTGCGGAACAGCTGCTCCGTCGCTTGTGACAGGGTGTCCAGCGCGTCGCGCACCGGCGGCAGGTAGGATTGCCCGGCCTCCGTCAGGATCAGCGCGCGGTTCATGCGGCGGAACAGGGGCATGCCCAGCCATTCCTCCAGTCCCTTGATCTGGTGGCTGATGGCCGCCTGCGTGACGTGCAGTTCGTCCGCCGCCTTGGTGAAGGACAGGTGGCGGGCGGCGCACTCGAAGGCGCGTAGCGCGTTCAACGGTGGCAGTCGGCGGGACATGCGGGGACTCCTCGGCGGCAGTGGCTTCGGATTAGTTTTCCTTATCCAAGCTATGAGAAAGCGTCGTTTGTGCGCAAGAAGCGGGTGGCCCATTCTCCCTTCAAGCAACACAGTTTGGGCATCGGAGAAAACGCTTCGATGCTGAATGAATCGGATGAGGAGACGCGTTATGGCCCAGAGCATGAATACCGCTTCGACCGGTGCGTCGGCCCGTGCGTCGCAGGGTGCGTCGAACGGATACGGGAACGGTTTCGGTCGCGCTTTGGTTGCCCTGTTCGATACAGTGGCGGACTGGAGCGAGCGGCGGCGCCAGCGGCGCGCGCTGCAGGCCCTGCCGGACCATCTGCTGCACGATATCGGCGTGTCGCGCGCCGAAGTGGCGCAGGAGGCCGATAAGCCTTTCTGGAAGGGATGAACGCATGACCGGTATGACGGCCAAGGTGGAGCGAGTGTGGACGGGCGGTTGCGCGTGTGGCGGCGTGCGCTATGAAATCACGACGCAGCCCAGCCCGATTTCCTTCTGCCACTGCGGCCAGTGCCGCCGGCAGCACAGCCACGTCGGTGCCTACACCTCTTTCTCCCGTGATGCCCTTCGGGTGGTGAAGGACGAGACGCTGGCCTGGTACCGGTCGTCCGAGAGCGCGCGGCGGGGTTTCTGCTCCCGTTGCGGCTCCGGACTGTTCTGGGAAGGCGATGGACGGCCGAACCTGGACGTCACCGCCGGCAGCCTGGACGAGCCCACCGGCCTGCGCGCCGACCGACACATCTGGATCGATTTCAAGGAAGATTACTACGATCTTCCAGACGACGGCCTGCTGCGACGGGCCAGCACCGACCCGGATAACCAGACGACATCTGGCCAGACGACAGTCGGCCAGACGAAGACTGAATCGTGACTGGAAATGGAACCGCGAGCGGGAGCGCGATGCTGCCCGGCGGCTGCCTGTGCGGCGGCGTGCGCTTCCTGGCGACCGAACGGCCGCTGGGCGTGGTGAACTGTCATTGCGGGCAGTGCCGCCGCTTCCACGGTCATGTCGGCTCCTACATCACCGTGCCGCGCGACACCGTCTTCTTCGACGCCGACGCCACGCTGGCGTGGTACCGTTCCTCCGCCAGGGCCGAGCGCGGCTTCTGTTCGCGTTGCGGATCGTCGCTGTTCTGGAAAGGCGACGGCAACCCGCTGGTGGACATCGCCGCCGGCAGCCTGGACCAGCCCACCGGCCTCACCACGCTGCGCCACACCTATGTGGCGGACAAAGCCGACTATTACACCATCGACGACGCCATGGAGCGCTTCCCCGCCGAAGCGCCGAAGCCGCCCTGACGCCGCGGCTTCAATCCGCCGGAGCAGCTTCAGAGGACATGCTCTCCGTGATACCGTGTCTCTGAGGTGCTTTCATTGCTCCGCTGTCGGAGAGCGCCAGACATTCAGCCGACGACGGCCAGGATCACCGGCAGGGACAGGGCCGAGGCCAGCGTCTGCACCGTGATGATGCCGGCCACCAGCCCGTGGTCCCCTCCCATCTGCCGGGCCAGCACGTAGGAGCTGGCGGAGCAGGGTAGGGCGTTGAACAGCACGGCGACGGTCAGCATCAGGCCGTCCACCCCAAGCGCGATGCCCGCGACCGCGGTGACGCCGGGCACCAGCAGCAGCTTGAACAGCGACGACAGGGCGACGCCCATCCCGGCTCCGCGCGCGGCGGCGAGGTCCAGGCCCGCGCCGACCGACAGCAGGCCCATCGGCAACGCCGCCCGCGCCAGGATGCTCACCACGTCGCTCAGCACCGGCGGACGGCCGATCCCGCTGAGGTTCACCGCGGCGCCGATCAGGACGGCGATGATGATCGGGTTGCGGGCGATGCCGCCCAGCACCGCGCCGATCCCGGTGCCCGACGCCTTCGCGTCGCGCCCGTATTGCACCATCACCGTCACGCAGAGAAGGTTGACCAGCGGCACCACCACGGCGATGCCGACGGCCGTCAGCGTCAGCCCGCGCGTACCGTAGAGCGCGCTGGCCGCAGCGAGGCCGACGTAGGTGTTCGGCCGCACCGCCCCCTGGAAGACGGAGGTGAAGGCCGGACCGTCCAGCCCGATCGGCCTGCGGGCGGCCAGGGCCAGGGCGGATGCCGCCAGCACGCCCACGATCATCGCCACGGCCATCGGCGCCATGGCGATCTGGCCCAGATTCGCCTTGGTCAGTTCGTCCACGATCAGGCAGGGGAAGAACAGGACGTAGGTCAGCCGGTCGAAGGCCGGCCAGGCGCTGTCCGGAACCAGGGCAAAACGCCGCAGCCCCTGGCCGAAGAGGATCAGCAGGAAGATGGGCGCAAGGGCCCCGAAGATGACGAGCATCGAGGGACCGTCAGTCGTCCCGGTCCGGCAGGTCGTCGAAGTCCGTGTCTGAATCGGAGTCCCGTTCGGCCAGCCGGCGCTGGTGCGCCAGCGCGTCGAGCGCCCCCTGGAGAATGTAGGCCGCGGCCATCTTGTCCACGACCTCGTCCCGGCGCTTGCGGGTCATGTCGGCCTCGCCGATCATGAAACGCTCCACGGCAGAGGTGGACAGGCGTTCGTCCCAGAAGGCGATCTCGGCGTCCCAGCCCAGAAGGTCGGCCCGCTCCATCAGGTTCTTGGCGAAAGCGCGGGTGGATTCGGCGCGCGGCCCTTCCGACCCGTCCATGTTCAGCGGCAGCCCGATGACCAGCCCGCCGATGCTGTAGTCGCGGATCGTCCGCGCCAATTCCCGCGCGTCCTGCGCGAATTTTGTACGGCGCAGCGTGCCGATGGGCGAGGCGACGACGAGGCCCGGATCGGCCACGGCCAAGCCGATGGTCTTGGTGCCGACGTCCAGGCCGAGGAAGCGCTGGCCCTTGCCCAGGCGGGCGGCCAGTTCGGGAAGCGTGTGAATCATGCAACGAACCATAGAAGCCGCGAGGCGCGACGGCAAGAACGCTTGAGTTGTCCTCGAAGATACTTATGCTTCCTAAGGAATTCCCGGAGCTCACCCATGTTTACCCATCGCCCCCTGATCGACGCGGACATCCCGTGTATCTGCACGTTCCCGCGCGACCAAAAAGAGTTGTACTATCTGTTTCCTCGCGCGACATGGCCTTTGACGCCCGAACAGGTGCGGGAATCGCTGGCCGTCCGCCGCGACCCGACCGTGGTGCTGCGCGACGGGAAGGTTGTCGGCTATGGCAACTTCGCGACCTTCGACGCCGGATCGAGCGCCAGCGTCGGCAACGTCAGCGTGGCGCCTTCGGCCCGTGGTACCGGCGTGGCGAAGCACCTGCTGCACGCCATGATGGATCGCGCCTTCGCCCACCATGGCCTGCCGGAACTGGTCCTGCGCTGCTTCAACACCAACACGCCGGCGTTGGTCCTGTATGGCAAGCTCGGCTTCGTTCCCATCGCAATCGAGGAGCGCACGACGCCATGGGGCGAGCGCATCGCGCTGTTCACCCTGCGCATCGGACGCGAGGTCTGGGAAAGGCAGTGCCGGACGGCGGCCTGACGCCGCAGCCCCCACCATTCCCGCCGAGCCAAATGCCCAGAATCATTGCGGTGATAGATTTCGGGTGTTAGCTTCCAAGCCGTTTTTCCAGACGTTTTGGAAGAGAGTGGAAGGCATGTCGCTCGACAAGGCCACCGTGGCCAAGATCGCGCATCTGGCCCGCATCAAGGTGCCGGAAGAGGAATTGGATCACCTGGCGGGTGAGCTGAGCCAAATCCTGACCTTCGTCGAACAGC
>JAEZPL010000376.1 GCA_023413605.1 Pseudomonadota bacterium | reverse complement strand
GAGCGGTTCCGGCCGTTGGGCCTCGCTCTGCCGCCCTGGGCGGCCGCCGTCGCCATCGCGGCGCTGCTGGGCGTGCTCTTCCTAGAGATGAACGCCGCGCTGACCCAGCGGGCGGACCCGGTGGTGGCGCGGCTGGGCGCGCTGCTGCCCGACCGCCCCATCGATCTGGTGCGGGTCGCGCCGCCGCCCTCGCCGGCCGCCGTCCCGGCGCTGGCGGCGCGCGTCACCAGCCTGCTTCAGCCGGAGATCCGGACGGGTGCCGTGGCGATCCTGTCCGGCGACGACGGGGCGCTGGTCATCCGGGTGGAGGGCGCGGGCATGTTCGCCACCGGCAGCGACGCGGTGAAGGCTCGCTACCGCGCCGTGGTGGACCGCGTCGGCCAGGCGCTCGGCCCCGAAGGGGGGCGGGTGGTGGTGGTCGCCCACACCGACGACCAGCCGGTCGGCCCCGGCCCCTTCGCCACGCCGCAGGCGCTGACGGACGCGCGGGCGCTGGCCGTCCGCAAGATCCTGGAACGCACGCTGGGTTCCGCGCGCCTGTCCCACGAAGGGCATGGCGACCGCGAGCCCGTGGCCCCCAACACCAATCCGGCCAACCGGGGCGCCAACCGGCGCGTCGATGTCCGGCTCTATCCGGAATAGGGGGCGGATGATGCGCGCGCGCCTTCCTTCCAAGCTCAACCCATCCAGGCTCACCCTGTTGAAGCCGAACCGATCCGCGCCGCCGGGACGGGGGCCGTCCGGACCGCGCCGCCGGGGGCCGCCGCCGGTCGCGGCGGGACCGCGCCTGCGCTGGGGCATCACGCTGGCGTTGGCCTTGTCGCTGGGGCTGCTGGGCTGGGCGGTGGCGCCGCTCGCCGGCTTGCAGGGCGGTCCGTCCCGCCTTGTCCCGGCGCTGGCGGCGCTGGCCGTCTGGTTCCTGCTGAACCGGCACGAGGACGCGCGGGAACGCGCGGCCAACGCCCGACTGATCGAGGCGCTGGCCGCCTCCCGCGATCCGGAGCTGAAGGCCTCGCTGGAGGAGCTGGGCACGGTGCGGGAACGGCTGGACGCCGTGCTCGGCCGGCTGAAGACGCAGCGCTTTGGCGCGCGCTGGGGCGGGCGGTACCTGTACCAGCTCCCCTGGTATCTGGTGATCGGCGCGCCGGGTTCCGGCAAGACGACGGCGCTGGCCAACGCGCGGCTGGGTGCCGCGCTGGGCGGTGGTCTGGACGGCATGCCGGTGCAGAACCTGGGCGGCACGCGCAACTGCGACTGGTGGTTCACCGACCACGCGGTGCTGATCGACACGGCCGGCCGCTACACCACGCAGGACAGCCGCCGCGCGGTGGACGGGCGCGTGTGGTCCGGCCTTCTGGACCTGCTGAAGGAGCACCGGCCGCGCCAGCCGGTGAACGGCGTGCTGCTGACCATCAGCCTGTCCGACCTCGCGGACTGGAGCCCGGAGGAACGGCACGGCCACGCCATCACCATCCGCCAGCGGCTGGGCGAGCTGCGTGCCAATCTGGGCCTGCGGGTCCCGGTCTATCTTCTGTGCACGAAGGTCGACCTCGTGGACGGCTTCTCCACCTTCTTCGACCCGCTGGACCGGACGGAGCGCGCCCAGATCTGGGGCATGACCTTCCCGACCGAAGGGGCCGGGCGGTGCGGGGCGCTCAGCGCCTTCCGCACGCAGTTCGGCGCGCTGCTGCGCCGGCTGGACGAGTGGCTGCCGGACCGGCTGCACCAGGAGCCGGACATCCAGCGGCGCAGCGACGCCTTCGCCTTTCCGCTGCGCATGGCGCAGTACGAGGCGGCGCTGGCCGACCTGGTCGACACCGCCTTCACCGCGGAGGCGGAGGAGGAAGCGCCCCTGCTGCGCGGCATCTACGTGACCAGCGCGACGCAGACCGGCGCTTCCATGGACTCGCCGGCCCAGACCTTCTTCCTGGAACGGCTGCTGCCCGAGGTCGTGTTCCCCGAGGCGAACATCGTCGGCGTTGACCGCGCGCTGGAGCGGCGGCGGCGGCGCCACCACGTCTGGGCGCTGGGCGCCGCGGCGGCGGCCGGGCTGGTGGTCGGGCTGTTCGGGCTGAACAGCTACCGCGCGAACAGCGCGCTGTTGGCCAGTGCGGAGGCCGCGGTCACCCAGGCCGAGGAGCGCATCCGCGCGCTCGACACCCCGCCGCGTTCCCTGACCCGCGTGGAGGACGCGGACTTCCAGGCCGTTCTGCCGGCGCTCGACGCGCTGCGCGCGCTGCCCGGCGGCTGGACCGAGCGCGGAGCCTGGGTGCCGCTGTCCATGGGCGGCGGGCTGTACCAGGGAGAGCGGATCGGCCGCGCGGCCGAGGAGGTGTACCGGCGGGCGCTGCGCAGCGTCTTCCTGTCGCGCATCGTGCTGCGCCTGGAGGAGCAGCTGCGCACGAACTGGGCGCGCTCCGACCTTCTGCGCAACGCGCTGCGCGCCTACCGCATGGTTGGCGGGCAGGAGACGATGGAGCCCGCGGCGGTGGCCGAATGGCTGGCCGCCGACTGGCAGCGCACGCTTCCCGGACCGGCGCACGAGGAGCAGCGCCGTGCGCTGGGCGACCATCTGGCCGCGTTGTTCGAGGTCGGCTTCGCGCCGGTCCCGCCGGACGGCGCGCTGGTCGCCCGCGTGATGGAGGTGCTGAACCAGCCGTCCTCCGCGCTTCCCGTTCCGACTCCCGCCAACCCATGAGTAAAGGACCATGAGCGCAGGGCTTGCGGTCGGATTCCATGGAAAGGTGCCGGCGCGTGGCGACTTCGTCGGCTACGGGCTGCCGCGCGGCCTGCTGATGCTGTGGGACGGCTGGCTGTCGGAAGTGCTGGCGGAGGCCGGGCGCCACCTGGGCTCGCCGTGGGAACCGCTGTTCCAGGGCGCGCCGGTCTGGCGTTTCGCCCTGTCCGCCGGCCTGTGCGGGGAGGCGCCGCTGGCCGGCATCCTGATGCCCAGTTCGGACCGGGTGGGGCGGCTCTACCCCTTCACCATCGTCACGACCCTGCCGAGCGACGTCGACCTCGCCCTGGTCCCCACCGCGGGCGCCAAGTGGTTCGCCCGCGCCGAGGCCGTGGCGGCCGACGCCTGCCACGCCGGGGCCGACGTGGACGCCCTGCCGGCGCGCATGGCCATTCTCGGCCGGCCCGAGGTGGAGAACGCCGACCCGGCGCTGGCCGCCGTGGTGGAGGAGCAACTCGGCCCCCTGCCTCCGCTCGCCAGCCTGTGGTGGAGCAAGGGCCGCGGCCGGATCGAGCCGTCGCTGCTCACCTGCTGCGGCCTGCCCGGGGGCAAGCGCGCCGCCGCCTTCCTGGACGGCGCCTGGGCCCGCTGGGGCTGGTTCGACCTGGACCACTGACCGGTCGGGGCGGCGGCACCTTACTCGCCCAGATTCACGATCTCCACCCGGCGGTTTTCCGCGGCTTTGGGATCATCCGGCAGCACCGGTTCCCGCGCTCCCATGCCCTGCGCGTCCAGGCGGTCGCGCGGAATGCGGTGGTGGGTGACCAGATAGTCCACGACGGCCATGGCCCGGCGCCGGGACAAGGCGAGGTTGACGGCATCGCCGCCGACGGCGTCCGTATGGCCGACGATGCGGAAGCGGGTGCTGCCGGTCTCCGGCGTTTTCATCACCGCCCCGACCCGGTCGAGCGTCGCGCGCGATTCCGGCCGGATGCGGGCGGAGTTGAAGTCGAAGTTGATGCGGAAGGCCGCGCGCAGCCCGACCGCGGGCAGGGCGACCGGCCCCGGCGGTGTCGGGACGGCGACTGCCGCCGGAGCCGGCGCGGGAGCCTGGGCGGGGGCCTCCGCCGGTTGGGGCGGCGGGCGCTTCATGACGATGGGCGGGCAACCGGGGCCGGCGGCGCCCAGC
>JAEZPL010000243.1 GCA_023413605.1 Pseudomonadota bacterium | reverse complement strand
CATCACCATGGGCAGCGAGGACGTGCGCTTCGAGAGCCTGGACCGCGCGAACCCGGCCAAGTTCTACCTGAACAGCGCCCCGGCCCACGCCCGGTTCGAGACGATGAAGATCTCCATCGAGCAGGCGAAGGCGGTGCATCTGGGCGACCCGGCCCAGTCCAACGAGCGGACAATTTACCAGATGATCCACCCGGACGTCTGCCGCACCGCGCAGCTCGTGCTCGGCATGACGGTGCTGAAGCCGAACAACATGTGGAACACCATGCCGTGCCACACGCACGACCGGCGCTGCGAGGTCTATTTCTACTTCGACCTGCCCGACCCAGCGCGCGTCTTCCACTTCATGGGCGAACCGGACCAGACCCGGCACATCGTCGTCGCCAACGAACAAGCGGTGATCTCCCCCAGCTGGTCGATCCACAGCGGCGTCGGCACCCGCAACTACACCTTCATCTGGGCCATGGCCGGCGGCAACCAGGACTTCACCGACATGGACATGGTTCCCATGGAAGCGCTGCGGTGATGGAGCAAAACAGCATGACCAATTCCTTCAATCCCACCGGCCCCTTCGATCTCACCGGCAAAGTCGCGCTGGTCACCGGCGCCAACACCGGCATCGGGCAAGCCATCGCCGTGGCGCTCGCCCAGGCCGGAGCCGACATCGCGGCGGCCGGCCGCACCCCGCCCGACGAGACCCGCGCGCTGGTCGAAGGGCTGGGACGCCGCTTCACCGCCCTGCCCGCCGACTTCTCCAGCATCGCGCCCATCGCCACGCTGGTGGAGGAAGCCGTCGGAACGCTCGGCGGGATGGACATTCTGGTCAACAACGCCGGCATCATCCGCCGCGCAGACGCGCTGGACTTCACCGAGGCCGACTGGGACGCGGTGATGGACGTCAACATCAAGTCGGTGTTTTTCCTCTGTCAGGCCTTCGGCCGCTACGCCATCGGCCAGGGCCGCAAGGGCAAGATCATCAACATCGCCTCCATGCTGTCCTTCCAGGGCGGCATCCGCGTGCCGTCCTACACCGCATCGAAAAGCGGCATCGCCGGCATCACGAAGCTGCTGGCCAACGAATGGGCGGCCAAGGGCATCAACGTGAACGCCATAGCGCCGGGCTACGTCGCCACCAACAACACGGCCGCACTCCGCGCCGACGAGAAGCGCAACGCCGAGATCCTGGGCCGCATCCCGGCCGGGCGGTGGAGCACGCCGGCGGATCTCGGCGGGCCGGCGGTGTTCCTGGCGTCCGATGCGTCCGACTACGTCCACGGCACGATCCTGCCGGTGGACGGCGGCTGGCTGGCGCGCTGAGGAGAAGACAACAGCGAGGGGGGGTGAAGGGCATGGGCACCGACGTCTTCGTGAAGGACGATGCCGTGGCGTGGCAGGATTTGGGCGTCGGCGTGCGCCGCAAGATCCTGGGCCACAACGACAGCATGATGATGGTGCGGGTCGCGTTCGAGGCCGGCGCCATCGGCCCCCAGCACCGCCACCCGCACGTCCAGTGCGCGGTGGTCGAAAAGGGCTCCTTCGACGTGACCATCGAGGGCCGCACCCAGCGGCTGGGCGTCGGCGACGGCTACATGGTGCCGTCCAACGCGCTGCACGGCGTCGTGGCGCTGGAACCGGGCGTCCTGCTCGACATCTTCACCCCCGTCCGCGAGGACTTTCTTTCGTAAAGGGACGGCACATCCACCAAGCGTAACGAACATTTCCAAATCAAAGCACAGCCGCAAGAGCTGGCTTCAGGGACAGGAGGATCCGCAATGCATCTCTCTCTTCGGGGCGTGCGCGCCGCTTTCCTTGCGGCGTGCGCCGCCTGCACCATGCTGGCGGCGCCGGTGTCGGCGCGCGACTTCCGCTCCGCCGACATCCATCCGACCGACTACCCGACGGTCGAGGCCGTCCGCTACGTCGGCAAGCTGATCGCCGAGCGCAGCAACGGCAAGCTGGGCATCAAGGTGTTCCCGAACGGCGCGCTGGGCACCGAGAAGGACACCATCGAGCAGCTGAAGATCGGCGGGCTCGACATGATGCGCATCAACGTCGCCCCGCTGAACAACGTGGTGCCGGAGACGATCGTCACCGCCCTGCCCTTCATCTTCCGTTCGACCGAGCACATGCGCGCCGTGCTGGACGGCCCGATCGGCGACGAGATCCTGGCGTCGATGGAAAGCCAGGGCATGGTGGGCCTCGCCTTCTACGACAGCGGCTCGCGCAGCATGTACACGGTGAACAAGCCCATCAAGCATCTGGCCGACCTGAAGGGCGCCAAGATCCGCGTGCAGCAGTCCGACCTGTTCGTCGCCATGATCCAGGCGCTGGGCGCCAACGCCACGCCGATGCCCTTCGGCGAGGTCTACACCGCGCTGAAGACCGGCATCGTGGACGCGGCGGAGAACAACTACCCCTCCTACGAATCCTCGCGCCACTTCGAGGCGGCGAAATACTTCTCGCTGACCGAGCACGCTATGGCGCCGGAAGTGCTGGTCTTCTCCAAGGTCGTGTGGGACCGCCTGTCGAAGGACGACCAGGCGATGATCCGCAAGGCCGCCAAGGAATCCGTCCCCCACATGCGCAAGCTGTGGGACGAGCGTGAGCAGAAGTCGAAGGACGTCGTGACCAAGGCCGGCTCCCAGATCGTCGAGGTTGCGGACAAGCAGGAATTCATCGACGCGATGAAGCCCGTCTACGCCAAGTTCGCCGACACGCCGAAGCTTCAGAGCCTCGTCCAGCGCATCCAGGAAACGAAGTAAGGCACGGGCGACGCGCGGCACGATCCGGACGGGGTCGATGCCCCGCCCCGGTCAGCCGCGCCCTCTCTGGGGAGCATGTGCGGCATGGATATCGAGCTTCAAGCAATGGACGTCAGCCCGCCGCACAGCGCCGGCTGGCTGACACGGATGAACGCGGCGCTGGCCCGCGCCGGCATGTACGCCGCGATCGTGGGCCTGTTGATGATCGTCGCGGTCGTGTTCTATCAGGTCTTCGGCCGCTATGTGCTGAACAGTTCGCCCACCTGGGCGGAAAGTCTGGCCATCATCCTGGTCCTTTACGTCACGCTGATCGGCGCCGCGGTGGGCGTGCGCGACGCGGGTCATATCGGACTGGAAACGCTGCTCGTGCTGCTGCCCGACGGCCCCCGGCGCAAGCTGGAGATCGTCATCTACGCGCTGGTCGCCATCTTCGGTGCCGCCATGTCCTACAACGGCTGGCTGCTCGGCACCTCGGTCTCGTCCTACTCCATCCCGAACCTGCACATCTCCGAAGCCGTGCGCTATGTGCCGCTGGTCCTGTCGGGCGTGCTGATCGTCCTCTTCTCCATCGAGCACATCATCGCCATCGTCCGCGGCGAGGAGGTCGCGCCGTCATGGAACTGACCATTCTGAGCGTCACCTTCTTCGGCTTCCTCATCCTGGGCGTGCCGGTCGCCTTCGCCATCGGTCTGTCGGCGCTGTGCACGATCCTGTACGAAGGCCTGCCGGTCGCCGTCGTCTTCCAGCAGATGATGTCCGGGATGAACGTCTTCTCGTTCCTGGCCATCCCCTTCTTCGTCTTCAGCGGCGAGCTGATGCTGCACGGCGGCGTCGCCGACAAGATCGTGAACGCCGCCAAGAGCATGGTCGGCCACATCCGCGGCGGGCTCGGCATGTCGAACGTGGTGGCCTGCACGCTGTTCGGCGGCGTCGCCGGCTCCCCCGTCGCCGACGTGTCGGCCATGGGAGCCGTGATGATCCCGATGATGAAGCGGGAAGGCTACCACGCGGACTATGCCGTCAACGTGACGACGCACGCGGCCCTGGTCGGCGCGCTGATGCCCACCAGCCACAACATGATCATCTACGCGCTGGCCGCTGGCGGCAAGGCGTCCATCGGCGCGCTGATCGCGGCGGGCATCGTGCCGGCCCTGCTGCTGATGGTCTGCAACCTGGGTGCGGCCTATCTGGTTGCGGTCAGGCGCGGCTATCCGGCGGGCAGCTTCCCGGGCTGGGACCTCGCCTTCCGCTCGCTGGCCGCGGCCGCGCCGGGCCTGCTGATCGTCGTCATCATCCTGGCCGGCATCACGTCCGGCGTGTTCACGGCGACGGAGTCCGCCTCCATCGCGGTGATCTACGCGCTGCTGCTGACCACCTTCGTCTACCGCACGATGACCTGGAACCATTTCCTGGCCGCGGCCGCCAAGACGGTGAAGACCACCGGCGTGGTGCTGCTGCTGATCGGCGTGTCGACGATGTTCCAGTATCTGATGGGCCTCTATGAAGTGGCGGACCTGACGGGCCAGATGCTGGCAGGCATCTCCACCAACCCGCTGGTCATTTTCCTGCTGATCAACATCATCCTGTTCCTGCTCGGCACCTTCATGGACATGGCGAGCACGATCCTGATCTGCACGCCGATCTTCCTGCCCATCGCCATGCAGTACGGGATGGACCCGGTGCAGTTCGGCATCGTCATGCTGATCAACTGCGCGCTGGGCCTGAACACCCCGCCGGTCGGGACCACCCAGTTCATCGGCTGCGCCATCGGCGAGGTGTCGGTGGGCGAGGTGATGCGCTCCATTACGCCCTTCTACGGGGCGTTGTTCGTCGCGCTGCTGCTGGTGACCTACGTCCCGGCCTTCTCGCTCTGGCTGCCCCGCCTTCTGATGCATTGAGGCGGGCCTGTGAAAAACCCCTTTCCCGCCGGACAGCGGGAGAGGAGCTTTCCATTAATTCACTTGGCCTCGGCGGTGGAGGAGTTCCGCCACAGGTTGATGTCGCCGTCCACGGCGTGGACGTCGATCTCCGCCAGTTCTTCCGGCGTGAAGGCCGGCTTCTCCAGCGCGTCCAGCGAGTTGTCGAGCTGCTCCACCGTGCGGGCGCCGATCAGGGCGGAGGTCACGCGCGGGTCGCGCAGCACCCAGGCGATGGCCATCTGGGCCAGCGTCTGGCCGCGCCGTTCGGCGATGGCGTTCAGCGCGCGGACGCGCTCCAGGTTTTCCGGCGACAGGAAATGCGCCCGCAGGGTTCCGCCCTTGGCGACGCGCGCGTCGGCCGGCTTGTCGCCCAGATACTTGGCCGTCAGCATGCCCTGCGCCAGTGGAGAGAAGGCGATGCAGCCGACCCCCAACTCCTCCAGCGTGTCGAGCAGGCCGTCTTCGATCCAACGGTTCAGCATGGAGTAGGACGGCTGGTGGATCAGGCAGGGCGTGCCGAGATCCTTCAGGATCGCCGCCGCCCGCCGCGTCATCTCCGGCGAGTAGGAGGAGATGCCGACATACAGCGCCTTTCCCTGCCGCACCGCGTGGTCGAGCGCCCCCATGGTCTCCTCCAGCGGGGTGCGCGGATCGACGCGGTGGGAATAGAAGACGTCCACATAGTCGAGCCCCATGCGCTTGAGGCTCTGGTCCAGGC
>JAEZPL010000161.1 GCA_023413605.1 Pseudomonadota bacterium | reverse complement strand
GCTGTCGGCGGCGACGGTCAGCGTGCCCAGGTCGAAGCTGTTGCCGACGCAGGCGGCGATGCTGAGCACCCGCTGCGTCTCCCGCGGCAGGCGCTGAAGCTTGGCGACCATCAGTTCGACCACGTTGGCCGTGCTGGCGTGCCCGGCAACCGCGGTCTGGTTCCATTTCCAGGCGCCGGCCGACGGGTCGAAGGCGACCAGTCCGGCCTCGTGCAGCGACAGCAGGAACTGCGCCAGGAAGAAGGGATTGCCCTCGGTCTTGGCGCGGCAGATGTCGGCCAGCGCGCCGACCTCCACCTCCGCGCGGCGCAGCGTGTCGGCCACCAGCCGGCGCACCGCCGGCTCGTCCAGCGGCGCCACGGCCAGCAGTTCCACCCGCGTGCCGGCGTCGCGCACGGCCTCCATCATCTTGTGGAAGGGGTGGCCGGCCGGCACCTCGCCGTCGCGGAAGGCGCCGATGACCAGCATGTGGCGCAGGTCGGTGCAGCCGGCCAGCTTGGCCAGCAGATCCAGCGACGGGCGGTCGGCCCATTGCAGGTCGTCCAGGAAGACCACCAGCGGCCGTTCCGGCGTGGCGAGCGCCATCACCAGATTCTGGAAGGTCATCTGGAACCGGAACTCGCTTTCCACCGGCCCCAGCGGCGGAACGGGCGGCTGTTCGCCCAGCAGCAGCGCGAAGGAGGGGATCAGTTCCGTGATCACGGCGCCGGCGCTGCCCACCGCCCTTCCCAGCACGGTACGCCGCTCGGCCAGTTCGGCTTCCGGCTCCGCCAGCAGGCGGCGGGCAAGCTGGTCAAAGGCTTGGATCAGCGCGGAATAGGGGATGGAACGCTTGACCTGATCGAACTTGCCCTCGACGAAATGGCCGCGCTTGGCGGTCATCGGCTTGTGCACCTCGTGCACCAGGGCCGACTTGCCGATGCCCGGCGATCCGCCGACCAGCAGCAGTTCCGCACGGCCGTCGCACACCCGTTCGTAGGCGGCAAGCAGAAGCCGCGCCTCCTCCTCCCGGCCGTAGAGCCGTTCCGGGATGCGGAAGCGCTCGCTGCGGTCCTGACGGCCCAGCGTGAAGACCGGCACCGCCTGCCCGCCTTCCAGCGCGGCGAGGCACGCCTCAAGGTCCGCCTTCAGTCCGAACCCGCTCTGGTAACGCGCCTCCGGGTCCTTGGACAGCAGCTTCAGCACGATGTCGGACGCCATCGGCGGCACCGACGGGTCGATCTGGCTGGGCGGCACGGGCGCGCGGGCGATGTGGCCGTGCACGACGGCCAGCGTGTCCTCGCCTTCGAACGGCACGCGGCCGGTCAGCAGTTCATAGAGCGTGGCGCCCAGCGCGTAGAAGTCGGCGCGCCAGTCGACGGAGCGGTTCATGCGCCCGGTCTGTTCCGGCGCGATGTAGGGCAACGTGCCTTCGAAGACCTGCGCGCCGGCGCTGGCCGTCTCGCGCGCCAGTTCGGCGGCGATGCCGAAATCGATCAGTTCGACCGTGCCGGCCTGCCGGTTCCAGACGAGGTTGGCCGGGCTGACGTCCTTGTGGATGACGTTGCGGGCGTGCACCGTGCCAAGTGCCGCGGCGGCCTCCGCTGCGATGCGCAGCGACTCGGTCATCGTCGGGCGCCGGCCGTCCAGGATGCGGTCCAGGCTCTCGCCGCCGCAATCGCGCATGACCAGGGTCAGCCCGTCGCGCCCTTCGTCGAGTTCGAGGACATCGACCACGCCCGGCGCCGCCAGCGCGCGGGCAAGCGCGAATTCCCGGCGGAAGCGCGGCACGTCGGACGAGTTGGGCCGCGGCCGTTCCAGCCGCTTCAGCACCACGGGCAGGCCGTCATCCAGGCGCACGCCGCGGTACACGCTCACCAGCGCGCCGTGGTGAACCTTCTCCCCGACCGAATACTTGGACGCCGTGACCAACCCTTCCATGCACAACTCATTTTCGCGCGATGGCCGTCACATCGCCTGACGTTTGATCGCGCACCCCACGGCACGCGCGGAAATCACCAATCCACTCTTTCATACCACCAGAGAAGGCGCGCGGGAATCCGCTTCCGACAGAACGGAGGATCGCACAGGCGACAGCGGTCCGCCATCCCGGTCACCGGGAAGGCGCGTGGCGGAACAGCCGCGAACACGAGCCACGAGGAGTGCCGGTCAGCGGGCTCGGTGACTGAGTTTGCCGGCTTGTGCGGAGATTCGGAGCGACGGCATCGTCAGGCGGCGCCGCCGACATGCTGGTGGACGACACCCAGACCGTGATGCTCGGCCTGACCGACCCGGCCGGCAAGGGACGTGTTCAGCCGCCGACCGTATTAGAGTGCCGATCAAAACTTCGGTTTCCTGACCCCAAGCCATTGTTTTAGCTTGGCTCAAGGGAGGTTTTGATCGGCACTCTTACTCCATCGCCACTCCGGCGCAAACGCTGCAACAGAACCCTTTCGGACATTCCGTGTTTCTGATGTATGCGACCATCATTGCGCCATCCAATTCGCTCGGTTGTGATCGTGGGCCTGATTTCCCTGCTGATCGCGGGGTGCGAAACCTACGATCCGAGCAATCCCTTGATCGGGCGCTGGACCTTGACGGCTCCCATCGGCATGGGGGTTGCGCTGGGCACATATGAATTCCGCCGGTCGAGCATGAGAGCGCTCGGCGTCGATGTCCCGGTCAGTTATTCAGTTTCCGGCAATACCGTGACGGTCTTTCCGGAGAGCTTTGGCCCAACCTTGGAATTGGATCTGATCGATCAGGACACCGCCCGTTTGCGAGACCCTTTGATGGGTGGCCTCTTAACGCTTCGCCGCGTCCGATCCTAGAAGCCCTGCGTCATACGCCCCAAGCTGCGAATGCGATGGCGTTGCCTGGAGATGTGACGGCGACAGGACGCGTTGACTTTGAACGGTATGATCAAACCACGACCGGAGCGAAAAGGCTGGCCTTCTGCCGCGACGCCCCGAGACCCGCAACCGGCCGCCTCGATGCAACACGGTCCCTCAATCCTGCCACACAGAAAGGAAGGCGACGATGCGCTCGCAACGCGACGCGTTTGGCCGCCGTCGTGATCCCCTACACCGGCCCGGCGGCCAATTTCATCGCCACGCGCGAGGCTTTTCCTCGCCGGCATGGGCCTGTTGCCGGTCAGGTGGGGTGTAGGGCCGCAACCGCCCGGTCGCTCCGGCCAGGGTGGCACGCGCCCACTCCGAAAAACCGGCAACGTCGCCCCGTTTGTGGATCAGGAAGAACCACCCATATCGCAGGAAGTCGCCGAGGAAATAGCCCATCATGCCGCGCCGTGGAAACACGTAGCCGCGGTTGCGGAACAGGTAATATTGCTTGATCGGCGTCTCAGGGACCACGGCATGGGCCAGACCGGACATGAACGGGTGGATCTGCGCCGTCGATGCCGGATGGCAGAAGCGCGCCGACGTGGTGGTGACGATGTGCTCCCCCGCGATCTTCATGCGCGTGAGCAGGTCCAGTTCATCGCCCTGGAAGAACAGTCGGATGTCCGGAAGGCCCACCCGTTCGAACACGGAGGTGTGGAACAGGACACCGTTGAACAGGTAAGCGATGCCCGGAAAGACGTCGACTCCCTCCACTTCCGCCAGAGAGAACCGGTAGCGTGCGCCGATGCGGAATGGAAAGGCCAGCCGCGAGGGGTTCCGGTCGTCCAACACCACAGGACCGACGACGCTCGCCCGGTGCGTGCTGGCCGCCGAACGAAGTTTGGCCAAGCATTGGGGGTCCGCCGGGAACCCGTCGTCGTCCATCGTCCAGATCCAGTCGGCGCCCTCGGCCAAGGCAAGCAGGATCGCAAACGCGAATCCTCCCGCCCCGCCCAGATTATGGCGCGACCGGACATGGCGGACCGTTGGGAATTTCGCCACCACGGCCGCTGTTCCCGGCTGGTCGCCATTATCGACGACGATCACGGCATCCGGCGACCGACTCTGCGACTGCACGCGGGTCAGCGCCGTCTCCAGGCAGTGCGGGCGGTCGTACGTGACGACGACGCAGACGATCCGTTCATTGAGAGACACGCGGCAGCCCTCCCTGACTGATGGCCTCGGGTGCACCTGCGTCCTGCCCTTCCCTGTCGCCCGCTCCGCGGAGCGTACC
The DNA here is from genome assembly GCA_023413605.1 of Pseudomonadota bacterium. Taxonomy (GTDB): domain Bacteria; phylum Pseudomonadota; class Alphaproteobacteria; order Azospirillales; family Azospirillaceae; genus Azospirillum. The sequence continues at coordinate 14,151 of JAEZPL010000161.1, read as the reverse complement.
AGCCTGTCCGCCTTCCGATACGCCACGGAAAAGGCCCAGCCAGAACACGTCGTCCGACCATTGCCGGGCCGCGGCACGATAGCGGTCACGGATCTTTGGAAAGGTCAGGATCAGCCGGGCCGCATGCCCCAGTGACGCGCAGCCGATGCGGACGAAGCGCCGCCGGTCGCGCCGCCGCACCTCCAGATGCATCTGGTTCGGATCGTCGAACACCACGACGTCCTGGCGGGCGATGTCCCACCACGGGGCGGTTGAAGGAATGGAATAGCGCGGCGTTGCGTCGGCGCGGGGCGACGGGCGGATCCCATGGCGCAGGAGAAACCGGGTGATCCGCAGGCCCCAGCCCGGCAGGCTGCGAGGGGGCCGCTGCCCGGCGGCGCGGGGCAGGATCTCCTCGCCCCGTCCCACCGTGCGGCCGCGAAGCCGGCCGGCCTCCGCGACGACTCGCTGGCGGGTGGCCGGCGCGTTCGCCACAATGGCCTCGGGGCCGGCCAGAAATTCACGCGCGGCCTGTTCGAACAGCCACGCGCTGTAATAGTCCAGGCGCAGCAGCCGGCCGATGACCCATTGGACGATCATCATGCTGGGAGCCAGACGGCCGGAACGGCCGTGCAGCATCGCCAGGACCAGCAGATTGCGCAGGTCGTAGTAACCGGTCCAACCGCCCTCCTTGCAGTAGAACGGCTCGTGCCAGACCGCGATGCCGGGCAGTGTGACGGTCGGGATCCGATGCGTTTTCAGGCGCAGGCCGAATTCGATGTCGTCGCCGCGAATGAACAGCGGCAACGGCAGGCCGACGGTCTCGACGGCGCTGAGCGGAAACGCGAAAAACCACCAGGCGTTGTAGTCGACGAAGGTGATCCCCGTGGAGCTGGCTTCGGCCCGGCGCCACGCCGCCGACTCGATCCGGATCGAGCGGCGGTTGTAAAGCCCACCCGCCTCGACCAGTTCCTGGGGCCGATAGGCGTTCAGCATCTGGCCGCCGACGGCAAGCGGTTCACGGCTGGTCGCCAGGAAGAGCGCGCTGCGCCGCACGGCCTCCGGTTCCAATTCGGCGTCGTCGTCCATCAGCAGCATATGGGACACCAGACCATCGTTCTGGGCTTCCATGATGGCGCGGGTGAACCCGCCGGCGCCTCCGTGGTTCTCCTGTTCGATCAGCTGGAGGACCTCGCCGTGGCGGCTTTTGAGCGGCGCAAAGTCCGCATGCTCGCGCACGCGCTGGCTGCCTTGGTCGATGATGAAAATCCGCCCGACGAGGTCGCGCAGTTCGTCGTCTTCGAGCAGGCTGCGGGCGTTGGCCAGCACCTCGGCCGGCCGATTGAAGGTGGTGAAGCCAACCGCCAGTTGCACGGGCTGCACCGCCGCGCTGGCAATCCATCCCCCGTCGTCAACCTCGACCCACTCGTCCTCGGTGAGCAGTTCGACATGCAGTGCCCCGGAGGAGCGCCACCCACCGGATGGTACGGGAACCTTCAGGACGACCGGCTCATCGGGGTTTTCGAAATGCCTGGCTTCCAGCAGCGTGCTGCCATCGTTGTCCGACCGGTGCGTCTCCATGATGCGGTCGAGGCTGTGCGGGGTGCGCCAGAGGCGAAGCACTCCGGAACCGCCGAGCCGGACGCGGAAGGCCAGTTCTTCAATGCTCGTCCATTGCTGCCAATAGATTTCCGGAAAATGGTTGAACAGGGAATGGAACGACACCCGTGTTCGCGGCGGGATGCGCATGGCCGCTCGGCCGACCAACGGGTCCGCGATGCCTCCGGACGAGAGAGACGCGCTTCGGAAATACAGAAGAGAGCGCGTTGGGCTCGAAGGGAAAACCAATCTCTGCAAAATCAGGCTTCGCTTCAATTCACCCTCCCTTCTATTTCCGCCATGACGAGGAATAAAAGTTGTGTCCTGGCGAGAGAGTTCGCCGAGTGGAATGATGAAAAAAAGATGACAGAAGCATTCAAACCGGTGGGCATTTTTTTGTGGGTATGCCGCGCGATATCCATGGGTCGGCATTCTTCATAGGAAGAATCAGCAGCATAAAGCATAATCACTGATAACGAACCGCATATGAGTGGCGCGAATTTTCACCATCACTCGGGAAACAATCCACGAAGCAAGGACTTACGCCAAGATTATGTGTTAGAGGCACTCATCCAAGCGGGTGAGGACTTTCCTATTGGTTTGTTGACCGGGGAACAATTTTCGCCCCCGTATGCTCGCCTGTATTGTTTTCAGATTTTGTCGAACACCAGCAAGGAGCGGCGGGAATCTGGCATGAGCACGAGCAAGACCATAGTGGGTCCGACGCCGGATCGCCTCCGCGTCGCTGGCGGCCGGCCGCTCGCTGCGGCGCTCGGCGACTTGGCGGCCGGGATCAGGCAATGGCGGATCTGGGCGCTGTTGAGTTGGCACGATATAAAATTGCGATACCGCGGATCGCTGCTTGGGCCACTCTGGCTCACCATCAGCATGGGCGTGATGGTTGGGGCCTTGGCGATCGTCTACGGTTCGCTGTTCGAGCAGGATCTCAGCGACTATGTGCCGTACCTGACCTGCGGCTTCATCGCCTGGGGCCTGATCCTGGGCACCCTGTCCGAAGGGTGCCTGACGTTCATCGGCAGCGAGGCCCTGATCAAGCAAATCCGGCTACCGCTCTCGATCTTCGTCTACCGGGTCGGCTGGCGCAACGTCATCGTCCTCTCCCACAACCTCGTCATCTATGCCGTCGTCGTCGCGGTGTTCGACCGGTGGCCCGGCTGGATCGGCCTTCTGGCGATTGCCGGCGTGGCCGGCGTGACCATCAGCCTGCTGTGGGCGGTGCTGGCGCTCGGCATGGTATGCGCACGCTTTCGCGACGTCGCGCCGATCGTTTCCAATGTGATGCAACTGGCCTTTTTCGTCACCCCGATCATCTGGAAGCCGGAAGACATCAAGGGCAACGCCGCGATGGTCGACGCGAATCCGTTCTTTCACTTCATCGAAGTCATCCGGGCACCCTTGCTCGGCCAGACACCGACGGCAACGAACTGGATGGTGGTGGCGGCGACCGGAGTCGTCGGTTGGGGAGTGACCATTGCCCTTTACCGGCGGTTTCGACCCCGCATCGCCTTTTGGGTCTGAGGAGGCAGCGTGACCACATTGATCAAGGTGGAGGACCTGTCGCTCGAACTGCCGATCTATGGCATCCACAGCCGGTCGCTCAAGAAGACACTGGTCAGCATGGGGGCTGGCAGCCGGCTGACGCGCCATGCCGGCAACCAGATCCGCGTCCATGCCCTCAACAACATCTCCTTTACCTTGCGCGATGGCGACCGGCTGGCGCTGGTCGGCCACAACGGCGCCGGCAAAACGACGCTGCTGCGCGTTCTCGCTGGTGTCTTTGAACCGACGATCGGCGCCGTCACGGTGGAAGGGCGCACCGCCCCGCTGTTCGACGTCACGCTGGGCATGAACCTGGACGCCACGGGATACGAGAACATCCAGCTGCGCGGCCTGCTGCTCGGCTTGCGCCCCGCGGAGATCGCCGCCCGCGTCACCGAGATCGCCGCCTTTACGGAGCTCGGCGACTATCTCAGCTTGCCGGTGCGCACCTATTCCTCGGGCATGCTGCTGCGGCTGGGGTTCGCCGTGGCCACGGTGATCCAGCCCGACGTGCTGCTGATGGACGAATGGATCGCCGCGGTCGATGCCGAGTTCCTGCAGAAGGCCGAGCGGCGAATCCATGACGTGGTCGAGCGGTCGAGCATCATGGTTCTGGCAAGCCACGATCTGCACCTGCTGCGCCGGATGTGCAACAAGATGTTGATCCTTGATCACGGCTCCATCCGCTATTTCGGCTCCATCGAAGGCGCCGCAGATTTGGCCTTCGTCGAGAAGGCGCAGCAACGGTCAGGCCCATGACGGGTGATCATTGAGGGGTGATCAGGGAGGGGTGATCAGGGAGGGAGTGGGCATCCGCGTTCCTCGGGGACCGGGACACGCCCGTTTTCGGAGAATTCCGCCATGAGCATGCGCACCGAATTCGAAAAACTGTACGATCGCAAGACCAGTGGCTGGTTTATTCCCGCGCATCTGGAACAGCCCTTTGACCCGGCCTGCGTCGACCGCTGGAGGGCGGATTTCCCCGCGAATTACGCTCCGGTGGAATTGGAGGTCGGGCAGCTTTACTACAGCCTCACAAAACTGCTGCGGCCGGTACTGCTGTTGGAAACCGGCACGCATTTCGGCTATTCCAGCCACTGCATCGCCGACGCCCTTCAGGAGAACGGGGATGGCGGGGTTCTTTACACGGTCGATCTCGTGAAGGAGAACCACCTTTTCCGGGAAACCGAACATGAAGGCCGGGTGGTGTTCGTGCACGGAAACTCCCTGGACGTCGACATGAACACGTTCGTCGGGCGCGACCCGCGACGCGGCCCGGGCGGGATGCCGATCTTCGACATGCTCGTCCTCGATGCCGACCACCGATACGGCGGGCTCGTGGCCGAGGTGAAGCGGTACGCCCCGCATCTGCGCGTCGGAGGCGTGATGATGCTGCACGACTCCATGTACTTCGACGGGATCGGCCTTGTTGTGCGCCAGCTTGCGGAAACCGGGTTTTTCGACATCGTCACGCTGCCAACACCAAGAAGGCACGGCATAGCAGCGGAGCGATGTCCCGGCTTGACCATCGCAACCAAACGGGCGGCCTTCTCGGAGAATTTCCTCGAACCCGATCCGACGTTGCTCGATGTGGATGTTTGCCTGCCCGGGCGCACCGAACTGGACCCTCCCCTCGTTGGCGTGGGTTGAACAGGGGAGATCAGCCGCCGTCGCGGCCTGTCATGCGGTCCCGGCCTGGGCCGGGAAGATGCGCAGGGTGCGGTGGGAGTTCAGATGGCGCTGGAGGTTGAAGGTGTGTACGTCAGACCTCGGCGCGCTTGTTCCCGCGCCGGCCCTTTTCATGGTGGCCCGCCATCGTTTCCGTGACAACGCCCCGCCAGCTTCAACGACTTGACGCGGGCGCCCCTCAGCCGCGCTCCTCGGCGAGGAAACGCGCGAACGCCCGCAGCGTTTCCGCGCTGACATGGTGCTCGATGCCCTCGGCGTCGATCCGCGCGTTCTCGGCGCTCACGCCGAGCGCCAGCAGGAAGGTCTCCACGATCTGGTGGCGTTCGCGGCTGCGCTCGGCGATGTCGCGGCCCTGGTCCGTCAGGAAAATGCCGCGATAAGGGCGTTGCGTGATCAGCCCGCCGTCGGCCAGCCGCTTCAGCATCTTTGCCACGGTCGGCTGCGTCACGCCGAGCGCGGCCGCTATGTCCACTTGGCGGGCCTCGCCCTGCCCGTCGATCAGGTCGGCGATCAGCTCAAGATAGTCTTCCTGCAACTCCAGGCGCCGCGCGCGCCGCGCCTGCCGAAAGCTCTCGACCCGATCGTCGGCTTCCACCGTGCCGGCGGGAGGCTGTTTCGCGTTGGTCATCTGCATTGGCTTTGCTCCGGGCACGGACCGTAAGCAATTTATGGAATTATAGCAAAGGCTTTGATTTGAACCTACCCACAAAATGGGGGCAAGCGCACCATGGAGCAAAGCCGAGCCTCTTGAAATTAGCCGAGGCTATAATAACTCGACAAGGCATCAGAGATGGTGGACTCCGTGGCGTGGCACGCTCCGGATGCCGGTCCCGAGCGAGAGAGGACAGTGACCGATGCGAGTGTCGAGGCGACATCTTTTGGGGGCGGCCACCGCCCTTCTGGTCACGGCGGCCATGCCCTTCGCGCTGGCCCCCGCGCCGGCGCGGGCGCAGGCCGAACCGCTCTCCGTGGTGGCGACCACCAGCATGATCGCCGACGCGGCGCGGCAGGTCGGCGGCGAGCATGTGGAGGTCCGCGCCCTGATGGGGCCGGGCGTCGACCCGCACGCCTACCGCCTGACCCGGACCGACATCGTCGCCATGACGAAGGCGGGCCTCGTGCTCTGGCACGGCCTCTATCTGGAAGCCCAGATGGAGGACTTCATGCGCGACCTCGCGAGGAAGCGGCGCATCGTGGCGGTCGCCGAGACCCTGCCGCGCGACCGGCTGAAAGCGCATAACGACTATGCCGACAAATTCGACCCTCATGTCTGGATGGACCCGAACCTGTGGTCCCGGGTCGTGATTGCGGTGCGGGACGCGCTGATCGAGGCGAAGCCCGGCGCTGCCGACGCCTTCCGGGCCAACGCCGACAAGCATCTGGCCGAGCTGACGGAACTCGCCGCCTATGCCGAGCGCGCACTTTCCTCCGTACCGGCCGAAAGCCGGGTCCTGCTCACGGCCCATGACGCCTTCAACTACTTCGGTTCGGCCTATGGCTTCGAGGTGATCGGCATCCAGGGCATCTCCACGGAGAGCGAAGCGGGGATCAACCGCATCTCCGAACTCGTCGATCTTCTCGTGAAGCGGCGCATCGGCGCGGTCTTCGTGGAATCGTCGGTCTCGGAACGCAACATCCGCGCGCTGATCGAGGGGGCCGCGGCAAGGGGCCACAAGGTCGTCATCGGCGGCGAGCTTTTCTCCGACGCCATGGGAACCGACGGCACCTACGAAGGCACCTATGTCGGCATGATCGACCACAACGCGACGGCCATCACCCGTGCCCTGGGCGGCACCGCGCCGGAACGCGGCATGAAGGGCCGCCTGTCGGCCGGGACCTGAGGGAGAACGCGCCGATGATATCCTCCGCGCTCAAGCTCGCCGCCGCGCACGGCCAGGCCGTGCGGCCGGACGTCGCGACGGAAAGCCCGCTGGCGATTCGGGGCATGACCGTGTCCTATGGCGAGAAGCCGGCCGTCTTTTCGGTGGATGCCACCGTGCCGGCCGGGTGCATGGCCGCCATCATCGGCCCCAACGGCGCCGGCAAGTCGACGCTTCTGAAGGCCGTGCTGGGCATCGTGCCGGCGCTGTCCGGAACCGCCACCGTGTTCGGGCTGCCGCTGGCGCGGGCCCGCAGCCGCATCGCCTATGTGCCGCAGCGCGCCAGCGTCGACTGGGACTTCCCGACGCGGGTGATCGACGTGGTGCTGATGGGCCTCTACCGCGAACTCGGCCTGCTGCGCCCGATACGGGCGCGCCACCGGGAGGCGGCGCGCGCCTGCCTCGACCGGGTCGGCATGGCGGACTTCGCGGAGCGGCAGATCGGACAGCTTTCGGGCGGGCAGCAGCAGCGCGTCTTCCTCGCCCGCGCGCTGGCCCAGAACGCTGACCTCTACCTGCTCGACGAGCCATTCGCCGGAGTGGACGCGGCCACCGAGAAGGCCATCATCGACGTGCTGAAGTCCCTCAACGCGGAGCGCCGCACGGTGGTGGCCGTCCATCACGACCTCGCGACGGTGACCGACTACTTCGACCACGTGCTGTTCATCAACGTGCACAAGATCGCCGAGGGGCCGGTGGCGAGCACCTTCACGGCCGAGAACCTGCAGGCGACCTACGGCGGGCGGTTGGCAACCTCGCACATCGAGCAGTTTCTGCCGTCCGGAGCGTGATCCATGCCGATCGGCACCTTCCTTGACGCGTTGCTTCTCCAGGCCGGCTACAACGCCGCCCTGGTCGCCGTCGGCGCGGCGCTGCTGGGGGTGGCCGCCGGCAGCGGAGGCACGTTCCTGTTCCTGCGCAAGCGCGCGCTCGTCAGCGACGCGGTGGCGCACGCGACCCTGCCGGGCATCGGGCTGGCCTTCATGGCGATGGTCGCGCTGGGGGGCGACGGGCGCAACCTGCCGGGCCTCCTGCTGGGTTCAGCCGTCTCCGCCATGGTCGGCCTGCTGCTCGTCGAATGGATCTCGCGCCGCACCCGTCTGGCCGAGGACGCGGCGATCGGGGCTGTCCTGTCGGTGTTCTTCGGCTTCGGCATCGTGCTGCTTACCGTCATCCAGACCATGTCCGGCGGCCGGCAGGCGGGGCTGGAGAGCTTCCTGCTGGGCTCGACCGCCGGCATGCTGTTCCAGGACGCCGTGGTCATCGCCGTAGGCGGTGCCTTGGCGGTCGGCGCGGTGGTGCTGTTGCGCCGGCCGATGACGTTGGTGTCCTTCGACCCCGAATACGCCGCCGCCTCCGGCATCCAAGTGCGCAGGATTGATCTGGCGATGATGGGGCTGGTGATGGCCGTGACGGTCATCGGGCTGAAGCTGGTCGGGCTGATTCTGGTGGTGGCGCTGCTGATCATCCCGGCGGTCACCGCGCGCTTCTGGACCGACCGCACCGACCGCGTCCTGTGGATCGCCGGGCTTCTGGGCGGGACGGCCGGCTATCTGGGCGCCGCGGTCTCCGCCTCCGCGCCGCAGCTGCCGACCGGGCCGATCATCGTGTTGATGTGCTTCGCCCTGTTTACCGCCTCGCTCCTGTTCGCGCCGACGAGAGGCGTGCTGGCAGCGATCCTGCGCCACCGGCATTTCCAGGAGCGCGTGCACCGGCGCCAGGGGCTGCTGGCGCTCGCCCGGGGCGAGGCGATCTTCGATCCGCTCACCATCGCCGTCCTGCGGCGCGAGCGGCTGATCCGCCGCGACCGTGTTCCGACCGAGGCCGGCGTGGCGCAGGCGGCGAAGGTGCTGCGCGACGAGAAGCGCTGGGAGATCGCGCGCCGCATCCATTGGGACGATGCCGTTGCCGGCCAGTACGACGGCCTGACGCCGATCGAAGCCGTGCTGACGAGGGACGAGATCGCCGAGATCGACCGCAGGATCGGCGGTCCCGCGATGGTCGGTGGAGGGGCCTGATGGGTGCGGAGTTCGTTCAGTTGAGCCTGGCGCCCATGGTGATCGGCACCTTGGCGGCCGTCGCCTGCGCGCTGCCCGGCAATTTCCTGGTGTTGCGGCGGCAGGCCCTGATCGGCGACGCCATCAGCCACGTCGTCCTGCCGGGGATCGTGGTGGCCTTCCTGGTCGCGCGGTCGGTCTCGACCTGGCCGATGATGATCGGGGCCGCCGGGGCGGCGGTCGTGGCCGTGATCCTGATCGAGGCGATCAAACGGCTGGGCCGCATCGAGCCCGGTGCCGCGATGGGGGTCGCCTTCACCTCCATGTTCGCGGCGGGCGTGCTCCTTCTGGAACAGACGGACACGAGCACGGTCCATCTGGACGTGGAGCATGCCCTGCACGGCAATCTGGAAAGCCTGATCTGGCTGTCGGCGGAAGGCTGGCATTCCCTGCTCGACCGGCAGGCCCTGGCCGACCTGCCGCCGGAACTGGGGCGGCTCGCCGTCGCCACCGCGCTGATCGCCCTTCTCACCCTGCTGTTCTGGCGCCCGCTGAAGATCTCCACCTTCGACGAGGGCTACGCCGATGCCGTCGGCATTCCCACGGCCCTGCTCGGCTTCGGGCTGGTGGTGACGGCTGCCGTTGCGGCCGTGGCGGCCTTCGACGCCGTCGGCTCGATCATCGTGATCGCCATGTTCATCTGCCCGCCCGCCGCCGCGAGGCTGATGACGAACCGCCTGGAAGCGCAGATCCTGTGGAGCGTGGCCTTCGCGGTCGTGTCGGCGACCGTCGGCTACACGCTGGCTGGCTATGGTCCCTTGTGGTTCGGCGGGCAGTACGCCGTCAGCGCCGCCGGCATGATCGCCACCGTTTCCGGGGTGATCCTGGGTTTGGCCTGCCTTTTCGCCCCCCACCGCGCGCGCATCGGCGTAGGGCGCGAGAGTGCCGGATAGGACCGGGCAGGAGGTTCTGATGGGATGCCCCCCGCTTCTGATACGGACGGCGCCTGAAGGCGTCGTCCGTATCACCCTCTCGATCAATGCCAACGCATTGATCTGCCGGGTTTGACGGTCGGCGGGCACTGGACGTGTTCATCCGCCGACCGTATGAGAGCATGTTTGTAGACGTCATGCACTGGTTACCTGGGCGATCAGCCGCTTCAAGCGCCGGGCGAGGATGGAGATGAAGGCGATCTCGACGAAAGCGACGAGGCGCTCCTTCGTTCGCTCGGCGATGGCGTTCAATCGGCGGTAGCGTGCGATCCAAGCGGACGAGTGCTCCACCACCCAGGCGGTTTCGGTTGGGACGAACACGCCATCACGACCGCGGGCAATCGGCTGGATGATGATCCCCGGCGCCGCCCCAGCTTTGGCCAGGCGCTCGCCAACGAGGACGGCAGACCCGACAGACCGTGCCCGCGCTGCAACACCTCCGTTCAGCTTGGAGCAGCATCGCCGGGGACGCGCCTGCTAAGAACAGATTTCGATGGACGCACAGATGGCCCGGCACGCCCGAGGCACGCCGCGCGATGTGCGAGCGTGCCGCCGGTCCACCGCCCGACCGCTAATCTCGGTTGCGGTATTCCACGGGCACCCAGGCGTAGGCATCGCCGTCCCGGCGCAGGCGGCCGAGGCCTGGGAAGCTCAGATGGGCGGCGCCGGTCAGCCGGCCGCTGTCCGCCTCCAGTGCGAACTGCTTCAGCCGCTGCGCACGCGCGGCATCCTGGTCGATGTCGTAGGTCACGGTGGCTTCGGGGCGGCGGAACTGGACCGGGCCGACATGGAGGATGTCGCCCCAGAACTCGATGCTCTGCCCCTCGCTCTCCACGCGGTAGAAGGCGTGCCCGGGGGTGTGGCCCGGCGTCGGGATGGCCGTGACGCCCGGCAGGATCTCCGACTGTTCCGAAAAGGTCTTCACCTTGCCGGCCTTCAGGTAGGGGCCGACGGTCGCCAGGGCCTCGTCATAATGGCGCGGCGACATGCCTTTGGCCATGTTGGCCTTGTCGAAGAAGAAATCGACGTCCGCCTTGCCGACATGGACCGTGGCGTTCGGAAACTGCGGGCGGCCGTCGAGGGCCAATCCACCGGAATGGTCGGTGTGGATGTGGGTGATCAGGACGTCGGTGACCTGATCGGGCCGGTAGCCGGCGGCGGCCAGGCTGACCGGCAGCTTGCCGCCGTACTCGCCAAACAGCTTTCCGGCCCCGGTGTCCACCAGCAGGACGCGTGAACCGGTGTCGATGAGAAAGGCGTTGATCGAGGTCTCAAGCGGATCGCGCTCGAATCGCTCCTCCAGCAGGGCGTCGATCTGCTCCGGCGTCAAGCCCTTGACCAGGGGATGGATCGGCAGGGGGAGGGTGCCGTCGCTGAGGGCGGTCACCCGATAGGCGCCGACCGTGACGCGATAGACCCCGGGCATCTGCGGTTTGGCGGCGGCCAGGGGAGCGGAGGCCGTCTCGGCGGTTTGGGCACCCGCTTGGGCGCCCGCTTGAGCGCTGGTGGCGAGCAGCAGGCCGATGGCGGCGACCAGAATCCGTGTTTTCATTGTCGGTCTCACTTGGACAATCCTGCCGCGGCGGGCAGCTTCGGCCCCGCTTGAGGCCCGCGCCCGATACCGCGGTCGGGATGGGAATAGACCAGCGATACCACCGCTCCGCCGCCTTGATTATTCCCGTCCTTTGGGCAAGATTGTGCCAAACAGCGACCCAATAACCCGGCCCGATGCGCGATCTGAACGACACGCTCGCCTTTGTCAAAGTCGTCCAGGAGGGCAGCTTCACGAAAGCCGCCAAGCTGCTGCAGCTGCCCAAGACGACGATCAGCCGCAAGGTGCGTGACCTCGAACAGCGCCTGGGCATCCGCCTGCTGCACCGGACGACCCGTCGCATCGGCCTGACCGAGGCCGGAACCGTCTATTTCGAGCGGTGCCAGCGCATCGCGCAGGAGTTGGACGACGCCGAAAGCGCGGTCGCGCAGCTGCGCGACGCCCCGCGGGGCTGGCTGCGCATCACCACGCCGCCGTCTTTCGGCATGAAGGTCATCGCCCCCCTGCTTCCCGATTTCCGGGCGCTCCATCCCGAGGTGCGGCTGGATTTGGTGCTGAGCCATCGGAACCTCGACCTCGTCGCGGGGGAGATCGACGTCGCCATCCGCATGGGGGCCTTGCCGGATTCGACCCTGGCAGCGCGCAAGCTGGGGGTGCTGCCGACCCGCGTCTACGCGGCCCCGACCTACTGTGCGGTCCATGGGGAGCCGGCGCACCCCGACGAGCTGCTGCGGCACGCGGCGCTGGTGAACATGACAGCGCGCGGCCCCAACGGCTTCGCCTGGACGCTGACGGGGCCGGACGGCACGCGCGACTTTCCAGTCGACCCGGTGATGACGGCCGACGACCCGGAGATGCTGATCCCGAGCCTGCTGGCTGGGCAGGGGCTGGTTGTCGCCACCGACTTCGCCATGCGCGCCCACCGGGCGGACGGGGGCGTGCGGCCGGTGCTCGACGGCTGGACGGGACGGACGGTCGATCTGCACGCGGTCTTCCCGGGCGGGCGTGGGCAGCCGCCTAAGGTGCGCGCGTTCCTGGAGTTCCTGATCCAGCGCATCGACGTGTCCGGTCGCGACCCGTGACCGCGCACCGCGCCATTGCACGATGACAGGTTCAGTTGCGGCGTTTGCGCCGGAGTGGCGATGGAGTAATACGCTCGGCGGCTGAACCCGCCCAGTGCCCGCCGACCGTCAAGCCCGGCAGATCAAGGCGTCGGCATTGATCGAGAGAGTCATACGGACGACGCCTTCAGGCGCCGGCCGTATAAAGCCCATGCCCTTTTCGGCGGCTGGGCCGACACGGTGAGGCGCCGCGGGAAGATCCCGCTTAAGGGCCGGCGGTTCACGGCGGCGGTGCTTTCATCGCCGGCCTGTTCCGGACGGCCGCTTGATCGCGCGACCCCCGAGGCTCTCCGCGCCCACCGCCACACTTTGCAACAGAATCGTTTCGGACGATTATGGTCCGGCTATTACAGCTGCGATCGTTGCATGAGCAGGCAGATATACATGGAGACGACCGCACAGGCGCTTGCCGTGGGGGTAGCGCATCATCACGCCGGCCGCCTCGCCGAAGCCGAGGCGGCCTACCGCCGGGTTCTCGACGCCGAGCCGAACGATGTCAACGCTCTGCATCTGCTCGGGCTTATCATCCGGCAGACGGGACGCTTGCCGGACGGGTTGGCACTGATCCATCGCGCGCTTCAACTCCAACCGACGTTCGTGGAGGCACGGGTCAATCTCACCAACATCCTGCGACACATTGGTCGGTCCGCCGAGGCGGTCGCGCAGGGGCGACGGGTGGTTGCGCTGGAACCGGGCCGGGCTGAGGCGTGGCGCGATCTGGGTGCCGCTCTCCGTGCCCGGAGCCCCGCCGACCAGTCCGGCGCCGTCGCGGCGCTGCACCGTGCCTTGCGGCTCGCCCCACGCGTCGCGGAAACGCACCATGACCTCGGCTTGGCGCTCGGCCATGCCGGACGGCCCGACGACGCGATCGATAGCCATCGCAGGTCCGTTGCGCTCAAGGCCGATCTGCTGTCCGCCCATATGAATCTCGGCAACGCTTTGCTCGACCGCGGGGATTGGGAGGACGCGCGGCGCAGCCTGCAACGGGCGCTGGCGCTTGACCCGGGCAGCCCCGAATGCTGGTACAACATCGGCAACCTGCTCCACACGGTCGGCGATCTGACGGCGGCCTTGCGTGCCGTCATCCGTTCGGCGCGGCTTGGGCTCGGAATGGCGCGCACGCGCGTGGCGGCGGTGCTGACCGACCTCGGCCGGATGGAAGAGGCGCAGGCCGTCCTCCTCGACAGCCTGCCGCGTGCCGGCACCGATGCGCCAACCGCCATCGAGATGTTGGCCGGTCTCCTGACTCGCGCCGGGCGTACGGCGGAGGCGCGGCCCCTGTTCGCCCGGTTGGCCGAGACACCGTTGGCGGGCGTTCGGTATCCCGGCGAATGCCTGACGGCGCTGGCGGCGCTGGACCTGCAGGACGGAAAGCCGAAAGACGCGGCGGAGCGTCTGGCCCGGGTGCGTGGCGACCATGGCTGGTACTTCACGGTCAAGTCGCTCGCCGCCCTGCGTGTCAGCCTGGAAGACCGCGGTGTGAGGCTGGAGCGCCCGTCCGTCCGGACCTGCGGACCGCGCATCACCTCCTCCTCCCTGGCCTCGCGCGGACGCTTCGCCCACAATGTGCTGGAGTATATTCTCCTGCGGCTCTACGCGGAGAAGGTTGGTTGCCGCCTGGAAACCCCGGATTGGGTGGGCGGGACCTTCTTCGACCTGGACGACCCGCCACCGGGCGGCCCGCTGCCGCCGCTGCTGTTTTCACGCCGCATTTTGAACGACATGGTGGCTGGACGCACATCGCGGGAACCGGTCATCGGACGCGACATCCTGTCCCCACTG
>JAEZPL010000131.1 GCA_023413605.1 Pseudomonadota bacterium | reverse complement strand
GACTCCGGCCGCACCTCCGGCCGCCGATCCCCAGCCTGCGCAGCCGCCGGCTACCCCGCCCGCGACCCCCGCGGAACAGGACACGGCCAAGGCGGCGGAGGAACTGGTGAAACGGCGGGCGCGCGGCCAGCAGGGCACGGTGCAGACGTCCTGGCGCGGCGCGCTCGACACCAACCTGCTGATGCCGCTGCGCAAGCGCCTGCTGGGGGAGTGACGCGATGAGCGACGCCACGACGGCGGCCATCGCCGCCGCCCCTCACAAGGCCCGCTCCGGCCCGGCGACCGAGCCCGAAGCCTTGCTGGAGCGGTACCGCGCGGCGCGGGAGCGCCGGTCGGTCTGGGAAAGCCACTGGCAGGAATGTTACGACCACGCCCTGCCGAACGGGCAGCCGTTCGTCGGCACCGGGATGCCGGGCGAACGCCGGGTGGACCGGCTGTTCGACGGCACCGCCCCGGACGCCGTGGAGCAGCTGGCTTCCAGCCTGCTGTCCGAACTGACGCCGCCCTGGTCGCGCTGGTTCGGGCTGGTGCCCGGCCCGACCCTGTCGGACGCGGAACGCGACCGCGTCGCCCCGATGCTGGACCGCGCGGCGGGCATCGTGCAGGCGCATTTCGACCGCTCCAACTTCGCGGTGGAAATCCATCAGGCCTTCCTGGACCTCGTCACCGTGGGCACGGCCTGCCTTCTGATGGAGGAAGCGGCCCCAGGCGCGGCGTCCAGCCTGCGCTTCACCGCCGTGCCCCTGTCCGAGGTGGTGCTGGAGGAAGGGGCGGACGGCCGGCTGGACGGTACCTTCCGCCGCAGCGAACCGACGCTCGCCCAGATCGAGCGGCGCTTCCCCGGCGCCGACATCCCGGAGGAGGTGCGCAAGCGCGGCGCCGACGAGCCGGACAGCCGCTTCCCCCTGGTGGAGGCCGTGCTGCCCGACGGCATCGCCTACCGCTGGACGGTGGTGCTGGACAGCGGGCTGGCCGCACCCTGCCGGCTGGCCGAGGGGCGCTTTGCCCAGTCGCCCTTCATCAACTTCCGCTGGCTGAAGGCGCCGGGCGAAACCTACGGGCGATCCCCGGTCATGAAGGCGCTGCCGGACATCAAGACGGCCAACAAGGTCGTTGAGCTGGTGCTGAAGAACGCCTCCGTCGCCGTGACCGGCATCTGGCAGGCGGACGACGACGGCGTGCTGAACCCCGCGACGATCCGGCTGGTGCCGGGGACGATCATCCCGAAGGCGGTCGGCTCGGCCGGGCTGACGCCGCTGGCCAACCCCGGCCGGTTCGACGTGTCGCAGCTCGTGCTCGACGACCTGCGCGCCCGCATCCGGCACGCGCTGCTGACCGACCGGCTGGGGCCGCTCGACCAGCCGCGCATGACCGCGACCGAGGTCGTGGAGCGGTCCGCCGAGATGGCGCGGCTGCTCGGCGCCACCTTCGGGCGCCTGCAGGCGGAGCTGCTGACCCCGCTTCTGCTGCGCGCGGTCGGCATCCTGCGCCGGCGCGGCGAGATCCCGGACATCACCGTGGACGGACGGCTGGTCACCTTGCAGCAGCGCTCCCCGCTCGCCCAGGCGCAGGCCCAGCGCGACGTGCAGGCAACCCTGCGCTGGCTGGAAACGGCGCGGCAACTCGGCCCCGAGGCGCTGTCCACCGTGGACGCCGCCGCGACCGCGCGCTGGCTGGGCGAGGCCTTCGGCGTGCCGGCCACGCTGATCCGCGCCGAGGCGGACACCTCTGCATCGGCGTCCGCACCCAAGCCGGTGGAGGCCGCCCATGGCTGACCGCCGCGGTTGGGACTGGCTGGACGGCGCGTCGTCCTCCGCATCGTCCGGCGCACCGCCGGAGGATCCCGCACCCAGCTTCGCCCGCTGCTTCGCCGGGCCGGACGGGGCGCGGGTGCTGGGCACGCTGAAGGCGATGACGCTGGGCCGCGCGCTCGGCCCCGACGCGCCCGACGCCGCGCTGCGCCACCTGGAGGGCCAGCGCCATCTGGTCGCCGTCATCCTCGCCCTGGTCGCCCGGGGGCAGGGCGACTGAGTTTTTCCGATCCTGCCCGATACCCGCTCTCTTTGAAGGAGTGTTCCCGATGGCCGAAAACCTGCTGACGTCCCCTATTCCCGGCTCCACACCCTTGCCCGCGGTGCCGGAGAAGTTCCGCGATCCCCAGACCGGCGCCGTGCGGGTCGACGCGCTGCTGAAGTCGTACCTGGAGCTGGAGCGCAGGCTGTCCGCCCCCGGTGCCGGCGTGGGCGATGCGCCCGCTTCCGCTTCCGCTTCCGCTGCCGAGCCGGACCGGCCGAGCCTGCTGAAGATGCTGGGCGTGCCGGACGGCCCGGACGGCTACTGCATCGCCTGCGACCATGGGCTGTTCCAGCCGGACCCGGCGATCAACGGCCGCCTGCATGGCGCCGGTTTCACGCCGGAGCAGGCGCAGCTCGTCTACGATCTCGCCGCCGAGCGGCTGGTCCCGCTGATCCAGGAGCTGGCCGCCGAGTTCCAGGCCGAGCGGGAGGTCGAGCGGCTGGCCGCCCATTTCGGCGGCGAGGAACGCTGGCGGGACGTGTCGCGCCAGCTGCTCGCCTGGGCCGGCAAGAACCTGCCGCGCGCGGCGGTGGAGGGGCTGTCCACGACCTTTGAGGGCGTCATGGCGCTTTACAAAATGATGACCGGGGCGGAGCCGGCCGCGCTGTCCATGCCCGCCGCCCCGGCGCCGGGCGGAAGCGAGGCGGAGCTTCAGGCGCTGATGCGCGACCCGCGCTATTGGCGGGAACGCGACCCGGCCATGGTCGCCCGCGTGACGGAAGGGTTCCAGCGGCTCTATCCCACCGGCGGCTGATCACCCGAACCGAAGCCCCCGGAGCGGAGACGCTCCGGGGGCTTTGCCGTTATCGTGTCAAAATGTCGCAGGATGGGGCGAAAATCTGTCGCGCAGCACTGTCTTAACCAAATGGGCGTTGCGCGGACGAAGCAAAAAAGCGAGGCTCCCTGGCCCAATAACAACCGGCCGGATACGCGGCCACGGACAGACGTGCTGTCGGATTTCCCATGACGCTGCGCCGCAAGATCCGCTGGCTGACCTGGATCGGCCTGATCGGCTGCCTCATGGCGGCAATCCCCGCGCTTTACCTGTTGCGCAGCGGCATGATTTCAGAACGGGAGCGGCTGACCACCGCTCTGGTCGAATCGGCCCACGCTATGCTTGCGGAGGTCGACGCCGCGGTCGAGGCCGGGGCCGTGCCGCGGGACCAGGCCCAGGCCCAGGCGCGGCTGGCCCTGCGCGCGCTGGGGCGCGACCCCTTTCACGTCAGCGTCTTCACCGACAGGCGGGTGCCGGCCAACTGGCCGGAGGAGGCCGCCGCGATCCGCAGCAGCATGGTCTTCGCGCCCTGGGGCTGGACCATTGCCGCCGCCAGCGAGACCAAGGATCTGGACCGCAAATTCGCGGTGGAGGCGCTGGCCTTCACGCTGTTCCTGGCGGTGCTGCTGGTTCTGAGCTGGCCGCTGTCCGTCTTCCTGTCGCAACAGGTGCTGGGCCCGATCGAGGCGTTGTCCGGGCGCATGGAGCAGCTGACCCAGGGCAACACCGACATCGACATCCCCGGCCAGGACCGCGCCGACGAGTTCGGCGCCATGGCCCGCGCCATGGAGTATTTCCGGCAGGCCGCCGGCGCGCTGATCGAGCGGGACGAACGCCTGTTCGGCATCATGAACAACGTCGGCGAGGCCATCGTGCTGGTCGGCGAGGACGGCGCGGTCGAAGAGCACAACCCGGCCGCCGTGGCGCTGTTCGGCGTGCCGGGGCCGCAGCTGGAAGGCCGGCGTTTCGTGGAGCTGTTTGCCGAACCGGACCGCAAGCAGGTCGGGGCGCTGCTGAGCGGGCAGGGCGGTGGCTGCGGCCGGGCCGACCGCGCGGAGGAACTGGGCATCGAGCGGGCCGACGGCCGGGTCGAGGCGTCGCTGACCGTCTCCTGCCTGGAGGTGCACGGGCGGCGCAGCTACGTCTGCGCGCTCGCCGACATGACGGAGCGGCTGCGCCACGAACGGGAACTGCTGAGGCTGGCGACCCGCGACCGGCTGACCGGGCTGCCGAACCGGGCGCTGGTCGAATCGCTGCTGGAATCGGCGATCGAGCGGGCGCGCCGCCACGCGCGCTGCTTCGCCGTGATGTGCCTGGATCTGTCGCGCTTCAAGCTGATCACCGACACGCTGGGCCACCACGCCGGCGACCTGCTGTTGCAGGAGGTCGCGGCGCGCATCGCCGTCACCGTGCGGGCGAGCGACACGGTCGGCCGGATCGGCACCGACGACTTCGCGGTGATTTTGGAGGAGGTCCGGGACGCGGACGAGGCCGCGAACATCGCCCAGCGCATCGTCGCGGCCTTCGACGAGCCGGTGCTGCTGATGGGGACCGAGCATTACGTGCGCCCGTCCATCGGCATCGCCCTGTTCCCGGACCACGCCGACAGCGCGCAGGAACTGATCCGCGCCGCCGACACCGCGCTGTACGCGGCCAAGCGCATGGGCGGCAAGCGGCACGCCTTCTTCCGCAAGGAACTGGCCGACCAGGCCCACCGCCATCTGGCGCTGGACCGCGACCTGCGCGCCGCCCTGGCCGGCAACCAGTTCCAACTGCATTACCAGCCCAAGGTGTCGCTGGTCGACTTCTCGCTGGAGGGGTTCGAGGCGCTGCTGCGCTGGGAAAAGCCGGGGCATGGCATGATCTCCCCCGGCGAATTCATCCCGGTGGCCGAGGACACCGGCTTCATCGTGCCGCTGGGCGACTGGGTGTTGAACGAGGCTTGCCGTCAGTTGCGCGACTGGCTGGACGCCGGGCTGGAGCCGGTGCCGGTGGCCGTGAACATCTCGCCCCGTCATCTGCGGCACCGCTCCGCCGACGATTTCCGCCGCATCATCGACCAGCACGGCCTGCCGCCGGATCTGGTGGAGCTGGAAATCACCGAAGGCGCCGTGATGCAGGACATGGACCACGCGCTGGCCGTGCTGGAAGCGCTGAAGGGCATGGGCATCCACGTGGCGGTGGACGATTTCGGCACCGGCCATTCCTCGCTCAGCTACCTGAAGCGGCTGCCGGTCACGACGCTGAAGATCGACCGTTCCTTCATCGCCGGCGTGCCGGTGGAGCGCGAGGACAACGGCATCGTCTCCACCATCATCGCCATGGCCGACATGCTGGGGCTGGCCGTGGTGGCCGAAGGCGTCGAGAAGCAGGAACAGGCCAATTTCCTGCGCCATCACAACTGCACCCTGGTCCAGGGGTGGCTGACCGGCCGCCCGGTGCCCGCCGTCCAGGCGGCCGACCTGCTGGCCAAACGGATCAAGCAGCCGGCCTGACGCCGGCTTTCGAAAACGCCGATAAGGAAGGGGATCGCCGAGCTGGTCCCCTTTTTGTTCGTGCGCCATCTCTGTGCTGCGCGATAAAGGAAAATAATCTTGACATGACCGGAGGAAAGTCCTAGAACCGGTCTTGCCAACGCCCAAAGTGCGTCCCCTCTCGCGGTGGGCGGCGGCATCTCCCGAACTCCCCTCAAGCCTGTCCTGGAATGGGCTGGCCGGACAACCGAAAGGCCCGGCCAGCCCTTTTCTTTTTCGCGCTTCGCCCGCGGCCGGGCGCGCCTTCGGCGTGCCTGACAACCGGGTGGCGGAATGCTTCCCGCCGGACGGGACCCCGCTGAACGCGAAAGGAACCAAGTCTTATGTCCACCTCGATCGCCCAGGCCTTCGTCAAGCAGTTCGAACGCGAAGTGCACGAGGCCTACCAGCGCATGGGCTCCAAGCTGCGCAACACGGTGCGCACCAAGAACAACGTCCAGGGTGCCTCCACCGTCTTCCAGAAGGTCGGCAAGGGCACGGCCTCCACCAAGGCGCGCCACGGCGCCGTCCCGGTCATGAACCTGGACCACACGCCGGTCGAATGCACGCTGTACGACTTCTACGCCGGCGACTGGGTCGACCGGCTGGACGAGCTGAAGACCAACATCGACGAGCGCCAGATCATCGCCAACGCCGGCGCCTATGCGCTGGGCCGCAAGACCGACGAGCTGATCATCGCCGAACTGAACAAGTCCACGAACTACGCCGGCGGCAATTCCGACGGGCTGACCAAGGCCAAGGTGCTGGCGGCCTTCGAACTGTTGGGCGAGGCCGACGTTCCGGACGACGGCCAGCGCTACGCCGTCGTCGGCTGGAAGCAGTGGAGCCAACTGCTGAGCATCGACGAGTTCGCCAACACCCAGTATGTCGGCCCGGACGAGCTGCCCTGGCGCTGCACCCAGGCCAAGCGTTGGCTGGGCACGCTGTGGATGCCGCATTCCGGCCTGCAGGCCACGGGCGGGGTGCGCCTGTGCCACTGGTTCCACAAGACCGCCATCGGCCACGCCTCGGGCGCCGACGTGAAGACCGACATCTCGTGGCACGGCGACCGCGCGGCGCATTTCGTCAACAACATGATGAGCCAGGGCGCCTCCCTCATCGACGCCGCGGGTGTCGTCACGCTGCGCTGCCTGGAGAGCTGACGGCTGAGCTGCCGGTTTCGGGCCGGACATTTTTCACCGCCAAGGCACCAGGACACGAAGGCGGCGCGCGCCGGACGGATCGCGGATCCGGTCGGTTGCGCGCCACCGGGGCGAAGCCTCTTGGTGCCTTGGCGTCTTGGTGGTGACCGTCCCGCCGCGCCGGCCCCATCCCGGTATCCCGCAAATTCCCGATCCCGATCTTCACGGAGTTTTTCCCTCATGGCCTACGCCTCGAAGGACTTGAGCGTGCTCGCCTACGCGAACGGCTTCACGCTCTGGCACTACACGACCGTCGACCTCGCGACCGAGGTGGACACCCGCGGCTACTTCAACGGGGCCACCGACCTGCTGCGCGTCGGCGACATGATCCTCGCCAACACCGACACCGACGGCGCGCCCGTGACCGGCGTGTTCGTCGTCGGCGCCAACGCCGCGGGGGTGGTGGACGCCACCAGCATCACGCCCTTCGGCACCGCCAACGCCGACTGACGCCGCAGGGGAAGGGGGCGCTCCCCATCCGATGCAGCCCCCTTCCATCCCCATTTTCGAAGGATCGAACCCATGGCACTGACCGCAATCGGGCTGTGCAGCCGCGCGCTGATCAAGATCGGGGCGACGGCGATCACCGCGTTCGACGAAGGCACTGCCGAGGCGGAGGTGGCGGCCTCGCTCTACGAGCCGACGCGCGACGCGCTTCTGTCGGCCAACGCCTGGAGCTTCGCCACCCGGCAGGCCACGCTGCCGCTGCTGGCGGCGGAGCCGCTGGCGGACCACACGGCCGCCTTCCAGCTGCCGGCCGACTTTCTGCGCGCGCTCGGCGCCGGGATCGGCGGGCGGGGCCGTGGGCTGGAATACCGCATCGCCGGACGGGCGCTGCACGCCCATTCCGGCACGGTGGTGCTGACCTACGTCGGCCGCCCCGACGAGGCGGATTTCCCGGCCTTCTTCGACCAGGCGCTGATCGCGCGGCTCGCCGCGGAGTTCTGCATTCCGCTGACCGAGAACTCCAGCCGGGCCGAGACGTTGCAGCGGCTGGCGGAGGCGGAGTTCCGCCGCGCCCGCCAGATCGACGCCCAGCAGGACAGCCAGCCGGGCTTCGAGGATTTCACCCTGATCGACGCGAGGGCGTGATGCCGCGGATCACCCAGATCAAGACCAACTTCACGGCGGGCGAGGTCTCCCGCCGGCTGCTGGGGCGCGGGGATTTGCGTGCCTACGACAACGGCGCGCTGGCCCTGCGGAACCTGTTCATCCATCCCACGGGCGGGGTGACCCGCCGTTCCGGCCTTGCCTTCGTGGACGCGGCGCGCGGCGCCGGGCGGCTGGTGGCGTTCGAGTTCAACACGGAGCAGACCTACCTGCTGGTCCTTTCCGAGGGGAAGATCGACGTCTACGAGGACGACGTGCGCGTGGCGACGGTGGACGCTCCCTGGACCGCGGCGCAGCTGTCCCAGATCACCTGGACGCAGAGCGCCGACACGCTGCTGGTCTGCCACCCCGACGTGCCGCCGCGCAAGCTGACCCGCAGCGGAACGGCCGGGGGCTGGAATCTGTCCGGCTGGTCTTACGTGGCGGACGGTGATGTGGTGCGCATGCCCTTCTACCGCTTCGCCGATCCGGCGGTGACGCTGGCGCCGTCGGGCACCGCTGGGGCCGTCACGGTGACGGCCTCCGCCGCCGTGTTCGATCCGAAGCACGACGGGTGCCGCATCCGCATCCAGGGCAAGCAGCTGCGGGTGACGGGTGTGGTGTCCGCCACCCAGGTCAACGCCACGGTGGTGGAAACGCTCCCCAACGCCAACGCCACGACGAACTGGGACGAGCAGTCCTTCTCGCCCTTGCGCGGCTGGCCGGTGTCGGCGGCCTTCCACCAGGACCGGCTGGTGATCGGCGGCTCGCGCGACCTGCCGAACCGGCTGTGGCTGTCGCGCTCCGCCGACCTGTGGAACTTCGACCTCGGCACCGGGCAGGACGACGAGGCCATCGAGTTTGGCATCCTGTCGGATCAGGTGAACGCCATCCGGGCGGTCTTTTCCGGCCGCCATCTGCAACTGTTCACGTCGGGCGCCGAATACACGGTGTCCGGCGACCCGCTGACGCCGCAGAACATCCAGGTGACGCGGCAGACGCGCATCGGCTCCCCCGTGGACCGCTCCGTCCCGCCGCGCGACGTGGACGGCGCCACGCTGTTCGTGTCGCGCAACGGCAAGGAAATCCGCGAATTCCTCTACACCGACACGGAGGCCGCCTATCAGGCCAACGACCTTGCCCTGCTGGCCCGGCATCTGGTGATCGACCCCTGCGACCAGGACTACGACCAGAGCCGCCGGCTGATGTTCGTGGTGATGGGCGACGGATCGCTGGGCGCGCTGACCGTGTACCGGCTGGAGAATGTGACGGCCTGGACCCGGCTGGAGACGGACGGGCTCGTGCGCTCCGCCGCGGTGGTCGGCGACGTCGTCTATGTGTTGGCGGACCGCGCCGGCCGCTGGAGCGTGGAGCGGTTCGACGACGACCTGAACCTGGACGCCGCGCTGGTCGGCGACCATGACGTGCCGACCGCGGTGTGGAGCGGGCTCGGCCATCTGGAAGGGCGGACGGTTTCCGTGGTCGCCGATGGGACGGTCCGCGCCGACGCCACCGTCGCCGCGGGCAAGATCGTGATCGATCCGCCCGCCCGCCATGTGGAGGCCGGGCTGCCCTACACCCACCGGATCGAGCCGCTGCCGGTCAGCCTGCTTGGCCAGGGTGGAACGCCGGACCCCGTGCGGCTGGTCTCCGTCACCTTCCGGCTGGAGGAGACGGCGGCGCTGCGCACCGACCTGGGGCGGGGCTTGCAGGACTTGCCGCTGCACCGGACCGGGCCGCAGCCGGCCGGCGGCGTGCCGGCCCGCATCTCCGGCGACCGCAAGCTGCGGGCGCTCGGCTGGCGGCGGGACTTCGACCGGCCGCTGTGGCTGATCCGCCAGGACGCGCCACTGCCCTTCACCCTGCTGTCCGTGACCACCGAATTGAAAGTGAACGACTGATGGGCGGCATCACATCCCTCGTGACCACGGCCCTGCCGGCGGTGAGTTCCGTCGCCAGCGCCGTCAACCAGTTCAGCAATTCTTCGTCCACCGCGAAACAGCAGCAGGCCGCCGACGAGCGCAAATACGCCTACGAGATGCAGAAGCAGCAGCTGGAATGGCAGCGCGAGGACGAACTGCGTCGGCAGGATCAGGAACTGCAACGCCAGAAGGACGAGGCGGCCCGCGTCGCGGCGCGGCAGGAACGGAACCGCGAAATGAACTGGCTGGCGCAGAGCCAGAACCAGACGGCGGACCAGCTTCGCGCCAAACAGACCACGGACATGGCGGTGCAGGAGGCCGGCGCGCGCAACCAGCTTGCCCAGATCACCGCCAGTGCCGACGCGGCGGAACGGCGGCGGGTGGACGCCCTGCGCCGGACCATGGCCCGCAGCCGCGCCGTGATGGGCGCCAGCGGGGTGAGCGCCGCCGACGGTTCCGGCGAAGCGATCCTTCTGGGCGCCGTCAACAGCAGCGCCACCGAGCGGCAGAACGCCGACCAGCTCGACCAGATCAAGCGGCAAGCCATCCAGCAGGAGCTGGACAACGCCCGCCGCCGCAACCTGCTTGAACCACC
>JAEZPL010000093.1 GCA_023413605.1 Pseudomonadota bacterium | reverse complement strand
CGGCTCCTTCTCCCGCGGCGTCTTCAAGGTGCAGAACCGCAGCGAGCTTGAGGCCACGGCCGAAGGGCTGTTCGAGCAGTCCGACGTCATCCTGGCGCAGGAGTTCATGTACACGGAGTTCGACTGGCGCATCGGCGTGCTGAACCGCCAGCCGATTTACGTCTGCCAGTATCTGATGGCCAAAAAGCACTGGCAGATCGTCAAGCACGGCGGCAACGGCCGGGCCGAGCAGGGTTCCTCCCGCACGCTGGCCGTGGAGGAAGCACCGCCGGATGTGATCGACATCGCCGTGAAGGCGGCGGGGCTGATCGGCGATGGGCTGTACGGCGTGGACCTGAAGCAGAACGACCGCGGCGTGTTCGTCATCGAGATCAACGACAACCCCAGCATCGCCCTGGGCGTCGAAGACGCACGGCTCAAAGACGAGCTTTACCGCATCATCATGCGTGAATTTGTGCGGCGTTTGGAAAATCGACCCAAGAAATTGTGACCAAGGTACTTACAACCGCAATACCTATGTTGGTGTAGCCAGAGTCGGCAGATTTTCGTTTCCGAACCTGCAATCGGTTGTTTCGACAGGGGAACAACCCCTTTCCCACCGCGTTATGTCCTCAACGTCACCACGAACGGGAGCAATACGGAAGCGCCAAAACGCCTTCGGATTGCCCAGTTGGAGAACGGGAGACCGTTGATGACGACAGCCTTCACCGTGTGCATCGCCGGCCCGACACCCAGGGCAAGGTAGGCGGCACCACCGTTTTTCGAAACCGCCAAGAGCACAACAGAACCGGCGCCGCCCAGATTGCGCGCCGGAAGGGGGATTGTCGTCTCCGAAGCAGGGTCTCCGCACGGGGCGCCGCAGAAATGGCCGCCTCGCCGAACGAAGAGAACGTGGAGGAAGTGAAATCATGGCGTACTCGTTCGAAGCCGAACTGATCCGTTGTATGCCAAACCTGCAGCGCTATGCCTGCAAACTGACCCGCGATGTCAGCGCCGCCGAAGACCTAACCCAGGACTGCCTTGCCAGAGCCTTGTCACGTCAGCATCGTTTTGAACCAGGAACCAACATGCAGGCGTGGCTGACCACGATGCTGAAGAACCTGCACTTCAACAATCTGCAGCGCGAAAAGCACGTTACCAAGGTGGAACTGTGGGACGGCGCCATGTCCGTCGAAGCCTCGCAGATCGCCCGCCTCGTCTTTCGCGACGTCGACCGCGCCTTCGGCGCCCTGACCCCCAGCCAGCGCAAGGTCGTGAAGCTCGTCGCCATCGAAGGCCGCCCCTACCAGGAAGCCGCGGAAAAGCTGAATGTTTCCATCGGCACGATCCGGTCGCGCCTGTGCCGCGCGCGGGAACGGCTCAACACCCTGATGGCCGCGTAATCGCGAAAATCCCCTCTTCCGGCTCTCTCCCGGCAGTGCCGGGAGAGAGCCGGAAGAGGCCATAAAGAACCCCAATCACCCGTTCACCACGCTTCCCCCGTTCGGGTGCAGCACCTGCCCCGACATGTAGGAAGAGTCCGAGGACGCCAGGAACACGAAGCCTGGCGCCACCTCGTCCGGCTGTCCGGCGCGCTTCAGAGGCACGTCGCTGCCGAACTTTTCGACCTTGTCCTCCGGGAAGGTGGAGGGGATCAGCGGGGTCCAGATCGGTCCCGGTGCCACGCCGTTCACGCGGATGCCGCGGTCGGCGACCGACAGCGCCAGGGAGCGGGTGAAGGACACGATGGCCCCCTTGGTGGCGGAGTAGTCCAGCAGCATCGGGCTGCCCTTGTAGGCGGTAACCGATGTCGTGTTGATGATCGCCCCACCCTCCTTCATGTGCGGCAGGGCCGCCTTCGCCATGAAGAAATAGGAGAAAATGTTGGTGCGGAAGGTGCGCTCCAACTGCTCCGCGGTGATGTCCTCCAGCTTTTTCTGGGGGTGTTGCTCACCGGCGTTGTTGACCAGGATGTCGATCCGCCCGTGCTCCTCGATCATGCGGGCGACGGCGCGGCGGCAGGTCTCCTCGTCGCCCACGTCGCCGCGCAGGACGGTGCAGGGCTGGCCCTCCCGGGTCACGAGTTGGCGGGTTTCCTCCGCGTCCTGATCCTCGTTGAGGTAGACGATGCCGACCTTGGCGCCCTCGCGGGCGAACAGGATGGCGACGGCGCGGCCGATCCCGCTGTCGCCCCCGGTGACCAGCGCGACCTTGTCGCGCAGTTTGCCGCTGCCGCGGTATTCGGGGCGGTCCGACGACGGTTGAGGCGTCATCGGTTCCTGGTGGCCGGGTTGGGTGCTTTGATGCTGTGGGGGCTGACGGCCCTCCTGTTGAGCGCCCTCCTGCTGAGGCATGGGATTCTCCTTCCGGCTTAGATTGTTGTGATTGCGCATCCCATGGACGGGGTGCGGCCGGACAACAGTCGGAAATTCCTTGCGTTCCGGACAATTCATCGCTGGAACAACCGCATGGAGCGGCTGTTACATCCGGCGAGCGAGACGAAGACGGCTTTGACGGGGTGGGCTTGACCTCATGTTCGACGATCGGATCCGTTGGCTTAACCACTTGGCGGATCCCGATGCGCTCCCCATAAGAAGAGGTAAGGCACCACTCCCGTTGCCATGAAAGCCGTACTATATGGATCACAGTGTCGCGGATCGTTTCCGTCTCAGGGGACAGGCCCCCGGAGACGTTCCGGGATCGAAAAGATATGAAGCGTGTGACGATGAACCATATCAACGCATATCTTGACGGCGCCTTGGACGATAAGGAGCGTCAGGAGTTCGAGCAGTCCATCCAGGACGACGCCGACGCGAAGGCCGTGTTGACCTTCCACAAAAGTCATGTGGAGGAGTTGCATCGCCTGTACGACCCCGTGCTCGAAGAGCCGGTCCCGTCGCGCATGCTCGAACTGCTGAGGCAACGCCGCAAGAGTTAAGGCCCGCGGACCCGCGTTCCATCGTCACCATAAGGGCGACCGGGCGATCCGGCCGCCTTTTTTGTTTTTGGCGATCTTGCTCCGCAGCGGCTTTCAGCCCCCGAATGTCTGCGCAAGGATTCTGCGCCCGGGTTTTCGGCGCTCCTTCGCAGAACAGCCTTTCGAATGCTCCGGATTTTTTCCATAAACCCGTGACCATATAAGCAGGGGTCCGGCAGTGGGCACTGCTGCGGGAATCGTTCCGCGAGCGAAAGGATAGTAAGGGCGGCATGGCGCGCGGCAAAGCGGAACCGAAGATCGTGTTGGGACCCATCCTCTATTTCCGGGGGGAGCAGGGCGACCGCTGGTGGCTGTCCGCCCTGTTCGTGCTGGAAGGCGATACGGAGCCCGAGGATCTGCGCGTGGATGGAGTCACCCTGCCCGTCCCTCCCCGGCATCTGGCCTCCTGGCGCGACCGCCATGTCTGGCGCTTCGATTTCGCCGTGCCGCGCGGTCCCCGTGATTCCGACGTCGGCTATGGCTTTCCCGACAGCGGACCGTCCTGGAGCCTGGTCGTGCCGGGCCGTCTGGCGCAACCCCGCCTCGCCTATGTCTCCTGCAACGGGGTCGAGGACGAGGCGCGGCTCGCTGTGCTGACCGCCCCGCGCAACGCCCAATGGACCGATTTGCGCCACCGGCACGAGACGGAGCGCTTTCACCTCCTCCTCCAGGGCGGAGACCAGCTTTACGCCGACGCGGTGTGGCGCCGGGGACGATGGCTGTCGGAATGGCGGAACCGGACCGACAAGGCCCGCTTCACCGCGCCCTTCGCCCCGGCCATGGCGGAGGAGGCGGCGGACTTCTACTTCGCCCATTACCTGTACACCTGGGGACAGCCGGAAACAGCCGCCGTGCTGGCGCGAATCCCGTCGGTGATGATGTGGGACGACCACGACATCTTCGACGGCTGGGGTTCCCATGCCGAAGAGGAGATGCAATCCCCCGTCTGGCGCGGGGTTTACGCCATCGCCCGCCGGCATTTCACGCTGCTCCAACTGGGGGCGGCGGAATCGGCCCTGCCGGAATGCGTCTGGGGTGCGTCCTGCGGCACCGTCTCGCAGGGTTTCCGCTTGGGGGATGTCGGCCTGCTCGCCCCGGACTTGCGCACGGAGCGCACGCCGCACCGCGTGCTGTCCGACCGGACCTGGGCGCTGCTGCCGGAGTGGCTGGAGCGGTTCGCCGATTGCCGCCATCTTATTCTGATGTCCAGCGTGCCGCTGCTGTTCCTCGACACCGGCGGGCTGGAGCGGATCATCGGGCGCCTGCCCGGCCGAATCGGCATCGAGGACGATCTGCGGGACCAATGGCGCAGTCACGCCCACGCCGACGAATGGCGCCGTCTGGTCACGACGCTGGCCGAATTCTCCCGCCGCACGGGCTGCCGGGTCACCGCGGTGTCTGGGGAGATCCACGCGGGGGGGCGCGGTTTGCTGCGTGGCGGCGGGGTGGAGATGTGGCAGCTCATCGCATCGGGCATGGTCCATCCGCCCCCGCACTCGATGACCGCCGCCGCGCTGGAATGGCTGGCCCGGCGCAAGGAGACGCTGTTCGACGGCTACAGCTTCGAAATGCCGCCTTTCCCTGAGTCGGGCAAGCGCATCATCCGGCAGCGCAACTGGCTGTCGCTGATCTTCGACGGCAAGGGCCAACTGCACGCCCGGTGGTCGGCGGAAGGAGAGCCGAGCCGGTACGTGCAGGTGATTTGATGTTCGGGTGAATTAAGCGGGCTTTTCCAACACGAACAGCAGCCCAGGCACCGCCACGCCCTTTTCCCGGCGCGGCGCGCAGGGGTCCAGCAGAAGGAGGCGCAGGCCGAACTCGTCCGCCATCCGGCGCAGGTACGACTCGGCATGCGCGTAGCGCCGCGTGGGGCCGAGCGCGAAGCCGTCCCCGTCCAGCCGTTCCACCGTCGCGGCGAAGCGTCCGCCGGGAACCAGCGCACCCGCCGCGGCCCGGAACATCGGGGCGAGGTCGCCGATGTAGACAAGCACGTCGGCGGCGACCAGCAGGTCCCAGGCGGCCGGAACCGCCTCCATCGCCGCGACCACGTCGCCGACCCAAAGGTCGTCGTAGAGCTTCCGGCTCCGCGCCTTCTCCACCATGCGCGGCGACAGGTCCACGCCGGCCAGATGACCGGCCAGCGGCCGGAAGGTGACCCCGGCAAGCCCGGTGCCGCAGCCGAGATCGAGGATCCGCAGGTCCGTTCCGCCGTCCAGCCGGTCCACCGCCGCGCGCAGCAATTCCGGTGCCGCGTAGCCGAGCTTGCCCACCAAATCCTGGTCGAATCGGTCGGCGTAGCGGTCGAACAGGGCACGCACATAGGCGGCGGAGAGGTCCGTCCCCTCGCCAGACTCCAGCGCCACGATCAACGCGGCGCTGCCGAGGCGGTCCTCCGGGTCGAGATCCCGCGCGCGACGAAGCGCCGTCAGTGCCTTTTGCGGTTCCCGCAGGGCGACCCAGGCGCGCCCGATCCGGTCGTGCAGGACCTCATCCACCGGATCCCGGCGGGACAGCGGTTGCAAAAGTTCGACCGCGCCGAGCGCGTCGCCGGTTTCGACCAGCAGCGCCGACAATTCGAGCACCGTGTCACGGTCGCCGGGGCGCAGGGCCACAGCCTCCCGGTATTCCTCCAGCGCGTCCGCGCTCAATCCGCTGGCCGCAAGCGATCGCGCGAGGCCGAGCCGGACCGGTGCGGAGTCGGGCCGTTCGTCAGCCAACAGGCGATAGGCCCGAACCGCGTCCTCCGCCCGCCCGGACCGGAGCAGAGCGTCGGCCCGTCCCACCCGCCAAGGCCACACGCGGGAATCGAGTGCGACGGCACGGTCGTAGGCGAACATGGAAAGGCTTGGGTCGGCTGCCGCCAGCGCGCTGTCCGCCAGGGCGGCCCAGCCTTCCGCCACGCCCGGATCGGCCGCGCAGGTCGCCCGGAAAGCACGCGCCGCTCCCGTCGGATCACCGGCGTAGAGGCGGTCGTAACCGGTCTGGAACAGGGTATCGGGAACGGCGCCGGGCGCGATGCGCGCCGGCGAACCCTCCCCATCGGCCGCAGCCGTCAAATCGAGTGCCACGCTGGCGCAGTCCTGCGGTCGGTTCCCGGTGAGGGTGATCATGGATCAAAGGAGGGGCGCATCTTATTGCCTCACCTCGCTGCGCCGCGCAAGGGGGATCCGGTGATTCGGCCCCCGATCGTGATTCGGGCGACACACGGTCGCAGCACCCCATCCAGACAGCATCGCGCCACCGTCTGCGCGGACCACCCTCTCCATTCATCATGCTTGTTTTAAATCAGTATCTTATTTGTCGCCCGTCATATCCCGTAATGCCTCCGCCCTTCGGCCGTGTGACATTCAACGGTGGATTGGTGTGGTATTACCAGGATGCAATTTGATTGACGCTGAATAAAATTTTTGGAAGTGTGGCTTCGGCGCCCGGTTGGGGGCGCTGAACTTTTGGGTAGGAGGCGGTCACCGTAAGCGACTCGGTGACCGGAATGACGGCCCCGCGCGGGGGGCCAAAACAACG
>JAEZPL010000068.1 GCA_023413605.1 Pseudomonadota bacterium | reverse complement strand
GGCGACCTGCACCGTGCCGGTCTTCCCGCTCAGCGGCAGCTTTTCCTCCACCGTCCAGGTGGCGGATTGCCCGACGGCCAAGGGGCCGGCGGCGACGGCGACCGCGTTGTGGACGTTGTCGGTGATGCGCCGCTCCGCATACTTCACGCCTTGGTCGATGCCGTAGCTGGCGCCCGCGCCGGCGATCAGGCCCAGATAGGGGTTGCCGGTGACCGACCCGACCGTGGCGGCGACGCCCGCCGTGGTGACGCCGGTCACGGCGGAGCCGACGTTGGCACAGCCCGCGAGGGCGAGCATCCCGACGGCGGCAAGGCCGTTGATGAAAACGCGGCGCTTCATGCGGCGGACGATCCCCCAATGCTCTGGTCCGGCGAAAGCTACCCCGTCGAAAGTGGTAGGGGCCGTGGTCAAAGCGTGACCTTCACGGCGGTTCGGTCCTTCGCGGCGCTCCCTCTTTGTGGGTAATCCTGATTGCCATTTTGTTTGTTCGCAAAACAATCATATTGTCGACAGCAGACAGTCGAACAGCCGCCCGCGATGGATCGGGCCGGCGACCGCCCCAGAGGGGGAATGCGTCGCCCAGCACACGACAGCACCGCTCGAAAAGCGCCTCTCAAAAAAGACGCGGAAAACCGCTCAACAAGAATTCGCAGCCGATGGGGGAACCATGTCGGACACCGATCCGGTGCCGAAACCCGCGCTTGCGCCAAACTCCGCTCTTGCGGATGTGCGGGTCCTCGACATTTCAAATTTCCTGGCCGCACCCCTGTGTTCGATGTTCCTGGCCGACTTCGGCGCCGATGTGGTGAAGATCGAGCAGCCGGGACGCGGGGATGAAATCCGGTACTGGGGCCACGACAAGGACGGCGTCGGCCTCTATTACAAGGTCGTGAACCGCGGCAAGCGGTCCGTCACCGCCGACCTCCGCACCCCGCTGGGCGTCGAGATCGTCAAACGCCTTGCCAGAGACGTCGATGTCGTCGTGGAGAATTACCGGCCCGGCACGCTGGAACGCTGGGGGCTGGGCTACGACGTGCTCAGCGCCGAAAATCCGGGGCTGATCCTGGTCCGCGTCTCCGGCTTCGGCCAGACCGGGCCGAACAGCAGCCGGCCGGGCTTCGGCACCCTGGCGGAGGCCTACGCCGGCTATGCCCACATCAGCGGCCATCCCGACGGGCCGCCGCTTCTGCCGGCCTTCGGCCTTGCGGACTCCACCACGGGGCTGATGGCGGCCTATCTCACCATGGTCGCCCTGCACGAACAGCGGCGCACCGGGCGGGGGCAGGTGGTGGATCTGGCGATCTACGAAACTTTGCTCACCCTGCTCGGCCCCCAGGTCGTGGACTACGACCAGCTGGGCATCGTGCAGCAGAGGGCCGGCAGCCGGCTTCCCTTCACGGCGCCGCGCAACACCTACCGGACGCGCGACGGCCGCTGGGTGTCGATGGCCGGCAGCGCGCAATCGACCTTCGAGCGCATCTGCGCGGCGCTGGAGGCGCCGGATCTGGTCCGGGATCCCCGCTTTTGCGACAACCGGCTGCGGCTGAAAAACGCCGAGGCGCTGGACGTGGAGCTTCAAAAGCACATCGGCGGCTTCGACTTCGCCGACTTGCAGGACCGTTTCCTCAGGCTCCAGGCGACGGTGGCGCCGGTCAACGACATCGCCGCGATCTTCGAGGACGAGCATATGGCCGCCCGCCGGAACATCGTGGCGGTGGAGGACGAGGAGCTGGGCGGCCCGCTGCGGATGCAGAACGTGGTCGGCAAATTCTCCCGCACGCCGGGGGCGATCCGCACCAGCGGCCCGCGCATGGGCGCGCACAACCGCGATGTCCTTGTGGACCGGCTGGGCTTCGACGAGGAGCAATTGCGCGCCGCCGGCATATCGCTTGACCCAATCGAGGAAAAGACCGCCCGGGGAGAGACACCATGACCGTGCTGCGCTCGCTTCTGTTCGCGCCGGGCAACCACCCGCGCCGCGTGGAAAAGGCCTTCACACTGGGCGCCGACGCCGTGATCCTCGACCTGGAGGACGCCTGCGCGGTGGCCGAGAAGGAGGCGACCCGGCCGGTGGTCGTGGAGGCGCTGGGCCGCCCGCGCCCCTGCCTCGGCTACGTCCGCGTCAACGCGCTGGGCACGGATTTCGCCTACGGGGATCTGCGGGCGGTCGTCCAGGCCGGGGTGGACGGCATCATCCTGCCCAAGGTGGAGCGGCCGGACGATCTGCGGACGGCGGACTGGCTGGTGTCCCAGCTGGAACGGGAACGCGGGCTGGCGGCCGGGGCCATCGACATCATCCCGATTCTGGAAAGCGGGGCCGGTTTCGCGGCGCTGGACGCGATCACTCGTTCCGGCACGCGGGTGCGCCGTTTCGCCTTCGGGGCGGGCGACTTCACGCTCGACATGGGGCTGACCTGGACGCGGGACGAACTGGAACTGCTGCACCACCGCAGCGCCCTCGTGCTGGCGTCGCGGGCCGCGGGGCTGGAACCGCCCATCGACACGGTGTGGATCGACCTGAAGGACCAGGACGGCTTCCGGGAGTCCGCCACGCGCGCCCGGACGTTGGGGTTCCAGGGCAAACTGTGCATCCACCCGGATCAGGTGGCGGCGACGAACGCCGCCTTCACCCCGACCGAGGCCGAGGCGGCGAAGGCCCGCCGTGTGATCGACGCCTTCGCGGAGGCCGAGGCCAGAGGGTCGTCGTCCTTCCAGATCGACGGGCAGTTCGTCGACTACCCGATCCTCTATCAGGCGCAGCGCGTGCTGGCCGCGCTGGACGCCATCGACGCGCGCCCGACGGCGCGGGTGTGAGATTCCAGGTGGAGAAGAACATGGAAACGGAAAACGCCCCGTCGCGGGGGACGCGGCCGCTGGATGGCCTGCGCGTCATCGACGTGTCGAGCTTTCTGGCCGGCCCCTTCTGCTCGACCCAGATGGCCGAATTCGGGGCCGAGGTCATCAAGATCGAACTGCCGCAGGTGGGCGACGCGCTGCGCCGCTTCGGCTCCATCACCGAATGCGGCGACAGCCTGCCGTGGCTGTCCGAATGCCGCAACAAGAAGTCGGTCACCATCGACCTGCGCAAGCCGGAAGGGGCCGAACTGCTGAAGGAACTGGTGCGCGGCGCCGACATCCTGGTCGAGAATTTCCAGCCCGGCACGCTGGAGAAATGGGGCCTGGGCTGGGACGTGCTGCACGCCGTCAACGACCGGCTGATCATGGTGCGCATCTCCGGCTACGGGCAGACCGGCCCCTACAGCGGGCGTCCGGGTTTCGGGCGCATCGGCAACGCCTTCGGTGGCCTGTCGTACCTCGCGGGCTACCCGGATCGACCGCCGGTGACGCCGGGTTCCGCGACCATTCCCGACTACATGGCCGG
The DNA here is from genome assembly GCA_023413605.1 of Pseudomonadota bacterium. Classification (GTDB taxonomy): domain Bacteria; phylum Pseudomonadota; class Alphaproteobacteria; order Azospirillales; family Azospirillaceae; genus Azospirillum. The sequence goes on along the minus strand of JAEZPL010000068.1, from coordinate 528 downwards.
CCTTTACGGCGCGCTCGGCTCGCTGTTGGCGCTGCGGGCGCGGGACCTGACGGGCAAGGGGCAGGTGGTGGACATCGGCCTGTACGAGCCGATCTTCCGCATCCTCGATGAACTGGCGCCGGCCTATCACATGAAAGGCTTCGTGCGGGAACGCATGGGGCCGGGCACGGTCAATGTGGTGCCGCACAGCCATTACCCGACCAGCGACGGGCGCTGGATCGCCATCGCCTGCACCAACGACAAGATTTTCGCACGTCTCGCCGAAGCCATGGGCGAGCCGGAGCTTGCCGGCGCGGAGCGCTGGGGGCCGTTGGCGAACCGCGAACGCGACCGCGCGGCGGTGGACGAGCATGTCGGCGCCTGGACGTCGAAGCACAGCCGCGACGAGGCGCTGGCGATCTGCGAGGAATTCCAGGTCCCCTGCGGCTCCGTCTACGCCATCGACGAAATCTTCGAGGACCCGCAGTACAAGGCCCGGCAGAACATCGCCTTCGTGAAGGACGAGCGGATCGGCGAGGTCGCCATCCC
>JAEZPL010000047.1 GCA_023413605.1 Pseudomonadota bacterium | reverse complement strand
GAGGTGCGCAGCACCGGCTTCCCGTCAAAGCGCGTCTCGTCCACCGCGATGTCCGCGGCCAGGATCACCGCGTCCGCCGCCGCGATGGCCCCGGTGCTGAGCGGCGTCTGCACGCCGTTGGCGCCCTGCGTCTCGACCTCGATGGAATGCCCCTTCACCACGGCGGTGCGGCGCAGCGCCTCCGCCGCCATGAAGGTGTGGGCGATGCCCGTCGGGCAGGCGGCCACAGCCACGAGCTTTGCCATGTCATCCCTCCTTGCCCCGCGATGGTCACCACCAAAAAAACCTCAGTGTTGACGGGCTTTGCCGCTACAGCGCCTCCACCCTCACCGCCGCCATCAGCTCCGCGATCCGGTCCGGCGGCGGCAGTTCGGGGCCCAGGCGGGACAGCGTGCCGGCGGCGAAGGCGGTGCCGCGCCGGGCGCAGTCCTCCAGGCCGCCGCCGTCGAGCCTTGCGGCCAGCACGCCCGCCACCATGGCGTCGCCGGCCCCCACGGTGCTGGCGACCTCCACCGGCGGGGGCACGGCCAGCAGGGCGTCGCCGCCCTGCACGAACACCGCCCCGTCCGCCCCGAGGGATACGACCACCAGCCCGATCCCGCCCTGCGCCAGATCGCGGGCGGCGCGCACCACCTCCCCGCGCCCCGACAGCGGACGGCCGAGCAGTTCCGACAGTTCATGCACGTTCGGCTTGACCATGTCCGGGCGGGCGGAGACGGCGTGGCGCAGCGGCGGGCCGCTGCCGTCCACGGCGACGAAGGCGCCGCGCGCGCGCAGCTGGGTGACCATCTCCGCGTAGGCCGTGTCGGGCACGCCCGCCGGCACGCTGCCGGCCAGCACGAAGGTCCGGTTGGCGGCGGCGAGGTCGTCCACGACCGTCAGCAGGCCGCGCCAGGATTCCGCCGGCACGTGCAGGCCCGGCAGGTTGATGTCGGTGACCGAGCGGCCTTCCCGGTCCACCACCTTGATGTTGACCCGGCTGCGGCCCGGCAGGCGCAGGCAGCGGTCGCGGATGCCCCGGCGGCGGAACAGCGCCTCGAACACGGCGGTGTTCTCTTCGCCGAGGAACCCGGCCGCCGTGACCGGGAAGGCGCCCCCGGACAGGAAGGCGGCGACGTTGATTCCCTTCCCGCCCGCCGTGCGCGTTTCCGCCACGGCGCGGTTGACGGCCCCGGCGGTGAAGCCCGGCACGTCCAGCGTCTGGTCCACCGCCGCGTTCAGCGTGACCGTGACGACACCCCTGGTCTGGCTCATGCGCCCCCTCCCGCAAAGCGGTCGCGAACCAGCGCCCGCACCTCCGCCGCGTCGGCGCAATCCAGCGCCTGTTTCGCCACCCGCTCCGCGTCGGCCATGGACAGGGTGCGCAGGCGGGCCTTGACCGAAGGCACGGCGGGAATGGCGACGCTCAGCTCCGTCACACCCAGGCCGGACAGCAGCACGGCCCCCGCCGGATCGCCGGCGATGCCGCCGCAGGCCCCCACCCAGATGCCGGCGGCGCGGGCGGCGGCCACCGTGCGCTCCACCATGCGCAGCACGGCGGGGTGCAGCCCGTCCGCCTGCGGGGCCAGCACGGGGTGCAGCCGGTCCATCGCCAGCACATACTGCGTCAGGTCATTGGTCCCGATGGAGAAGAAGGACACCTCCCGCGCCAGCCGGTCGGCCATCATCACGGCGGACGGCACCTCGATCATGATGCCCTGCTCCACCGGGGCGACGTCCAACTCCCGCCGCACCTCCTCGGTGATGGCCTTGGCGCGGGCCAGCTCGGCGGGGGCGGCGATCATCGGGTACATGATCCGCACCGGCCCGTCCTGCGACGCGCGCAGCATGGCGCGCAGCTGGGTGCGGAACAGGTCTTCCCGTTCAAAGCACAGGCGGATGCCGCGCACGCCCAGGAACGGGTTGCTCTCCGCCGGCATGCGCAGATAGGGGACGTTCTTGTCGCCGCCGATGTCCAGCGTGCGCAGGATGATCGGCAGCCCGTTCATCGCCCGCACCATGGTGCGGTAGGCCTCGAACTGCTCCTCCTCGTCGGGCGGGAACTCGCGTTGCAGGAACAGGAACTCGGTGCGCATCAGCCCGACGCCCTCCCCGCCCGCCTCCACGGCCTGGACGGCTTCCGCGGGGTCGGAGATGTTGGCGGCGACCTCCACCCGCTTGCCGTCGGTGGTGATGGCCGGCTTGTAGCGGTCGAGCCGTTCCGCCTCCCGCCGTTCGCCCACCTTGACGCGGGCCTCGGCGGCACGGCTGCGGTCCCGCTCGCTCGGGTCCACGACCAGCACGCCGTCGTCGCCGTTGAGAATCGCCTCCCGCCCGTTCTCCAGGTCCAGCACGGACGGACCAGCCGCGACCACCGCCGGAATGTCCAGCGACCGCGCGATGATCGCGGTGTGGGAGGTGGCGCCACCCCCCGCCGTGCACAGGCCGAGCACCAGCGCGGGGTCCAGCTTCGCGGTGTCGGACGGCTCCAGATCCTCGGCCAGCAGGATGACGGGATGGTCCGGCAACTCCGCCCGGCTCTCCGTCGCGTCGGCCAGCAGACGCAGCACGCGCCGCCCCACGTCGCGCAGGTCGGCGGCGCGCCCGGCCAACAACGGGTCGGCCAGCTGGGCGAGGATCCCGGCGCGCTCCTCATACACCTCGCGCCAGGCCCAGCCGGCGCTGTTGCCCCGGTCGATGCGGTCGTGGGCGTCGGCGGCCATCTCCGGGTCGTCCAGCAGTTCCAGATGGGCCTTGAAGATGGCGGCCTTCGCCGCACCCGCTTTCTTCCAGAACTCCTCATACAGGTTGCGCAGATCGGCGGCGGCGCCGGCGAGCGCCTGATCCAGCCGGCGGTGCTGCACGGCCGGATCCGGCGCGGTCGCCACGACCGTCAGTTCCTCCCGCTGGAACTTCCACAGCGTGCCGGTCGACACGCCGGGCGAGGCCGAGATGCCCACCACCACCCGGCCGTCGTAGTCGAGATCGGCGGGTGCGGCCCGGACCTCCGCGGCCGGCGGCGGTGCCGGGGGTTCCGGCACGGTGGGTTCGTCCAACCCGGCTTCGAAGGCGGCGCGGATGGCCTGCAGGGCGGCCTCCGCGTCGTCGCCCGCCGCCGTGATGGTCAGCGGCTTGCCGCCGGACACGCCCAGCCGCAGCAGCGACACGAGGCTCTTGGCGTTCGCCACGCCCGCCCCGCTGCGCACGGCGATGTCCGCGCGGAAGCGCTTCGCGACCTCCACCAGGGCCGTGGCGGGACGGGCGTGCAGCCCGTGCGGAACCGGGGATGTGACGTCGATGGACAGGCCGTCCAGCGGCGCCGCGACGGCGGGGGCCGCTGGTTCCGTGGGGGCGCTGCCGTTCAGCACGGCCATCACCGCGCGGGGGTCGCGGGTGGTGCCCAGCCGTTCCGCCTGCGCGGGGTCGCCCAGCACGCCGGTCAGCCGCTGCAGCACGGCGATGTGCTCGTCCGATTTGGCGGCGATGCCGACCACCAGCCGGGCCGACTCCCCGTTTCCCCAATCGACGCCCTGCGGGAACTGCACGACGACGACGCCGGTCCGCCGCACGAGATCGCGCGCCTCCGGCAGCCCGTGGGGGATGGCGATGCCGCTGCCCAGATAGGTGCCGGCCACCCGTTCGCGGCCCAGCATGCTGTCGATGTAGCCCGGCTCGATCAGCCCGCTGTCGACCATGGCCTGGCCGGCGAGACGGATCGCCTCGGTCTTGTCCGTCGCCGAAAGGCCAAGGCGCACCTGCGTCTCGGAGACCTGAAGCATCGGCCGTCCTCCCCGTCGCGGAGCCCGTACACCAAGCCGTTCATCGACCGGCCGAAAACCTCTCTCCCATAGGGGCGGAAGGGCTTTGCAACGGGAAGCAAACGGCCCTGGCCATGCTCTCCTTATCAGGGACTCAACGGATCAGTCGCAATGACGTTCCGGAATGGTCTTGCGGACCGTGAAATGGCCGTGTCCGGGTTCCGGCGGCGTTCCGGCGCCGGCCAGCATGTCGGTGACGCGGGTCACCAGCGCGCTGGTTTCGAACGGCTTCTGCAAGACCTCGCAGCCCGGCTCCAGGATTCCGGTGCCGAGCGTGGCGTCGTAGGCGTAGCCGGTCATGAACAGCACGCCGAGTTCCGGCCGCCGTTCGCGCACGGCCTCGGCCAGTTGCCGGCCGTTCATGCCCGGCAGGCCGACGTCGGTCACCAGAAGGTCGGCGCGCAGGCCGCCGTCCAGCAGTTCCAGCGCTTCCGCACCGCTGGACGCCTCCACCACCTCCAGCCCGGCGTCCTCCAGTGCCTGGACCGCGACCATGCGGACCAGCACCTCGTCCTCGACGATCAGCACGATGCCCGCGGCGTCGTCCAGTCCCGCAGCCTCGTGCAGGCCGGCGGGTTCGGCCACGGCCGCCGGGCGCTCTGCCTGCTCCTTCCGGCAGCGCGGCAGGTAGAGCCGGACCGTGGTCCCCTGGCCGGGCACGCTTTCGATGCGGACGAGGC
>JAEZPL010000041.1 GCA_023413605.1 Pseudomonadota bacterium | reverse complement strand
GCGAGGTGTCGTAGAAGGCGCGGAACAGCGGCTTCACGACGCAGACGGCCAGTTGGTCCCAGGTCAGGTCGTTGCGGCGGTTCCAGGCGAAGCGGAACACCTGGCGGAACAGCTGGGCGCGGTGTTCCCGCATGCAGCTCATGGTGCGGACATAGGCCGCGACCTCGTCCAGCGGGTCCTTCGGCCAGACCACCAGCGTGTCGCCGTCCATGTCGCGCAGGCGCACGTTGGGCAGGAATCCGCCCTCGGCCGCGATCTCGCGGAACAGCGGCGTGCCCGGCAACGGGATGGCGAGGCTGAGGAAGCCCGGCGAGGTGACGTCGTCGCGGCTGAGGATGTCGTTGATGTCGGCGCGGAAGCTGTCGATGGTCTGGTGCGCCGGGTCGAAGATCAGGCCGTAATCGAAGACCATGCCGTGGTCGATGCATTTGCGCGCGATGTCGAAGCGGTCGACATGGCGGTTCTGCTTCTTCGAATAGCGTTCGATCATGTCGCTTTGCAGCGACTCGACGCCGGAGAACAGGCCGACGCAGCCCGCCTCCTTCGCCAGCCGCAGGTTTTCCTCCTTGGCGAAGAAGTCGGCGGTGACCAGGGCCAGCCAGCCCTTGAAATAGCCCTTCTGCCAATACTCCTTCACGATGGCCAGCCGCTCGCGGAAGCTGGCGCGGTCGTTGCCGTAGAAGTTGTTATCCTGCAACGAGATGTAATTGCACTTCCCCAACGCCTCGAACTGGGCGCGGATGAAGTTTTCCGAATAGGTCTGGTACTTGCCGCCCTCGCCGGCCAGGGAGCAGAAGCTGCAGGCGAAGTTGCAGTTGCGGCTGGTCTCCACGAAGCCCACGCCGTCGATGCGCTTGTACAGGTCGAACCGCGGGATCAGGCCCGGCTTGACGTAGCCGGGGCCGAAGGCGTCGGCGATGACCTCCTCGATCTGCTCCAGGTCGCCTTCGCAGGCGTAGTCGAAGCAGGCCCGCGCCAGGGTCGGCATGGCGCGCACGGTCGGCCCGCCGGCCACGACGATCACCCCCGGATTCTTGGTCCGGGCATAGGCGGTCAGCTGCCGCATGCGGTCCAGGGAATTGGTTGTGCCGGTCAGCACCAGCATGTCCGGCCAGGCGAAATCATCCTCGCGCTTCAGCAGTCCGGACTGCACTTCGCAATGGGTTCTTACTTCGCAAAGGTCCGGGTTGAAGGCGCCCGCGAGGTAAAAGGTCGCCGTCGCCGCGGTCAGGAAAAGCTGACGGGGCTCATAGGTCCGAAAGGAATCGAAGCTCGCGTTGACCAGGAGTATCCGTTTCTTGCCGCTGCTGCGCCTGGAAATGAACATGACTGAGGGTGTCCCCTGGATCGCGAGGATGTAGGGCTACAGGCCGTAGAGAGGGATAGGTCTTTACGATTTTGAGTTAGTCCGAATTATCGAAACAATAGAACGAAGGTCAAACAATTTTGCGTTACATGCGTGACATGAAAAGAACCCGCCGGCTGTGTGGGGTTGTTTTGCATATCAATGTATGCAACTAACTCGCCCGTAATGCGGTGTTCAGTTCCGATTCACGTAAGTGCCTTCGTTGTTTCTGGGTCTGTCCATCAACCGATGGGGGTGGTGGCGTGCGGTGCGTGGAAGCCCTGATCCCGCGAGCGGCACCGGCGATCGGGTTCCGCCCGCACCCGACATCCGCAGCGTCCAGGGCGATGTCGTTCCAGTGACGGAGGTCGTGACGCCCGAAGGTGACGGCGCCCCTGACAGCGGCTTGCCATCGCGCATCCGGCGCGCATATGGGTGGCTTTCGAACCGGGCCGGGGCGTGCTAGGACTGCCGCCCCGTCCCAGATTTTCGAACGATCCGTGCCATGACCGTCGCCGTCCGATTCGCTCCCAGCCCGACCGGCCTTCTCCATGTCGGCAACGTGCGCCTCGCGCTCGTCAACTGGCTGTACGCGCGCAAGGCCGGCGGCAGCTTCCTGCTGCGCCTGGACGACACCGACGAGGAACGGTCCAAGCCGGAATACGCCGAGGGGATCGAGCGCGACCTGACCTGGCTGGGCCTGACCTGGGACCGCTTCGCGCGGGAAAGCGACCGCTACGGCCGCTATGACGAGGTGGCGGCGGCGCTGAAGGCGTCGGGCCGGCTCTATCCCTGCTACGAGACGCCGGAGGAACTGAACCTCAAGCGCGCCAGCCTCGTGTCCCAGGGACGCCCGCCGATCTACGACCGCGCCGCCCTGCGCCTGACCGACGCCGACCGCGCCCGGCTGGAGGGGGAGGGGCGCAAGCCCCACTGGCGTTTCAAGCTGGAGCACACGCCGGTCGAATGGACCGACCTCGTGCGCGGGCCGGTGCATTTCGAAGGCTCGGCGCTCAGCGATCCGGTGCTGATCCGCGAGGATGGCCGGCCGCTCTACACCCTGACCAGCGTGGTGGACGACGGCGACCTCGCCATCACCCACGTCATCCGGGGCGAGGACCATGTTGCCAACACGGCGGTGCAGATCCAGATCTTCCAGGCAATCGGGGCCGCCGTGCCGGCCTTCGCCCACCTGCCGCTGCTGACCGACGCCACGGGCCAGGGCCTGTCGAAGCGGCTGGGCAGCCTGTCCGTGGCCAGCCTGCGCGAGGAGGAGGGGATCGAGCCGATGGCGCTGGCCAGCCTGCTCGCCAAGCTCGGCACCTCCGACCCCATCGAGCCGCGGCTGACGCTGGACGAGCTGGTCGCGGAGTTCGACATCGCCAAGGTGTCCCGTGCCACGCCGAAGTTCGACCCGGAGGAGCTGGCGCGCCTGAACGCCCGCATCCTGCACCTGCTGCCGTTCGACCGCGTGCGGGACGAACTGGCCGGGCTGGGCCTGACCGACGCCGACACGGCCTTCTGGGAGGCGGTGCGGCCCAACCTCGACCGCCTTTCGGACGCGCGCGACTGGTGGGCGGTGACCCACGCGCCGGTCACCCCGGTGGTGGAGGACGCGGGCTTCCTGGCCGAGGCCGCGGCGCTGCTGCCGGCGGAGCCCTGGGACCTGACCACCTGGGGCGCCTGGACCAACGCCGTGAAGGGCAGGACCGGCCGGAAGGGCAAGGATCTGTTCCTGCCGTTGCGCCGCGCGCTGACCGGCCGCGACCATGGACCGGAGTTGAAGAACCTGCTACCCCTGATCGGCCGCGACCGCGCGCAGAAGCGTCTCGCGGGCGAGACGGCGTAAGCGACGAATTGAGATACAAGCCCCTTCTCCCCTCCGGGGAGAAGGTTAGGATGAGGGGGTTGCGCGTGTGCCGGACGTGCCGACATGCACAACCCCCTCACCCTTCCCTCTCCCCAGAGGGGAGAGGGTTATTTACCAC
>JAEZPL010000746.1 GCA_023413605.1 Pseudomonadota bacterium | reverse complement strand
CGGTCGCCCACCAGCGCACGTCGCAGGACCGCTCGTACAGGTTCCGGTCGATGATCTCGATCATGTTGAGCGCCAGGTCGGCCAGCCGCTTGCCGTGCATCTCCCGCACCATGGCGCTGCCGGTGGTGGTCAGATGGTCGACGCGCGCCACGATCTCCGTCCGCAGTTCATGGGTGATCGTGTTGACCTGCTTGGAAATCTCCGACACCTCGTTGGCCACCACGGCGAAGCCGCGGCCCGCGTCGCCCGCCCGCGCCGCCTCGATCAGCGCGTTCATGGCCAGCATCTTGGTGCGGCGCGTGATGTCCTCGATCAGCGATACTTTCTTCGATGCGACGTCCAGGACGCCCCGCGACAACTCGAACAGTTCGTTTCCCGCCACGCTCATCCCATTCACCCCGCGGTTCGATGACACGCTGATAAGACGAACGGACATCAATCCCCGTGCCAATGGCGACATCCAAACACGGCACGTCGGAAAATCCACTGCCGACAAGGGCTTGAGCGCCCGCGCGCGCCATCAACCATACGATGAATATGGTCCTGATTTCGTTGCGATGCCGAAAGAAACGCCAACCGGGCCGCAATCACCCAAGGCGCGGGCACGTTACCGCCCCGCCTGGGTCGCGGGATGATGACCGGCGCAACAAAGAAAGAAATTTTCAGCAAAGTTTGATTTATTGCATCGCAGCATGAAAACGCACCGCCCCGGCAATGCCCATTGATTGAGCATATGCCGGGGCGGTGTTCATACGGCGAAGGTTTGGGCAGGCTTCCTCGTGGAAACTGGCGGGTCAGGCGACCTTGTGGATCTCGTCGAGGAACACCTGCACCTCCCGAGTCAACCGGTCGGCCTGGGCGGTCATCTGCTCCGACGCGGCGAAGACCTCGTGCGCCGTGCCGCTGGTGCGCTCGGCCGCCTGGGTGACGTCCCGGATGTCGTCGCTGACCGCGCGGGTGCCGACGGCCGCCTGCTCCATGTTGCAGACGATCTCGCTCAAGGCCGCGCCCTGCTGCTCGATGCCCGCGGCGATGCCCGCGGCGATCTGGTTGATGTCCTGGATGGTGTGGCCGATGCCGACGATGGAGGACACCGCCTCCTCCGTGGAGGACTGGATGCCGGCGATCTGGCCGGCGATGTCGCCGGTCGCCTTTCCGGTCTGGTCGGCCAGCCGCTTGACCTCCTGCGCCACGACGGCGAAGCCCTTGCCGGCCTCACCGGCCCGCGCCGCCTCGATGGTCGCGTTCAGGGCCAGCAGGTTCGTCTGGCTGGCGATGTCGTTGATAAGGGTGACGACCTCCCCCACCGTCCTGGCCGTATCCGACAGTTGGGCGACCAGGGCGTTGGAACGCTCCGCCTCTCCGGCCGCGTTGGCGGCCACCCCGGCGACCTGTTCCACCTGACGGGCGATCTCGCGGATGGAGGCGGACAGCTGCTCCGTCGCCGCGGCCACGCTGCCGACGTTGGACCCGGTCTGCGCCGCCGCCGCGGCGACGGAGGACGCCTTGCCCGTGGCGGTGTGCGCGTCCGTCTCCATGGTGCGCGCCGACATCTCCAGCTGGTGGGCGGTGCCCGCGACCTCCGCGCAGACGGTGCGGATCTGGTTCTCGAACCGGTCGGTCACGCCGGCGAAGCCCTCCACCTTGACGGCGATGGCGTCGGTGGCGTTGTTGATGGTGCGGCTGGCGTGCAGAAAGTTGCCCTGCATGCCCTTCAGCACGATGCGCCGGAAATACTTGTTGGCCGACACGTAGCTCATGGAGGCCGTGGCCTCGCGGATGAAGGCGTCGGTGCGGTCGATGGCGTCGTTCAGCGCGACCATCATTTCGCCCAGGTCACCGCCTTCCCGCAGGTTGACCACGCGCGCCTCGAAGTCGCCGCGCGACACGGCCTGGCAGACGCCCAGCGCCTGCGCCACGGCGGCGCGGGCGCGCGCCAAGCACAGCATCACCCCGGCCAGCGCCGCCAGCGCGGCGGCGCCAAGCCCGAGCCGCAGGGCGATGCCGCCGATTCCCACGGCATCGACGACCAGCAGGGACGCGACCAGCAGCGCGGCCACCGCCCCAAGCGTCACGGCCCTAGAGAGAGAAGACGAATTCGTCATACCCGATTCCCTTCTCCGTCAGCAGGGCGACGACGGCGGCGAAGGCGTCGTTCATGCCCTGCTTGCGGTCGGCGTTCTTGTTCTCGATGTCGCGCAACGTGCGATACAGCGGCACCACCTTGTCGATGGCGGCGCGGTCGGGCACCCGGCGCGAGGAGTGGTAGCCGATGAGCTGGCCGTTCACGTCATAGCTGGGCGTGACGTGCGCGAACACCCAGTAATGGTCGCCGTTCTTCGCCTTGTTGACCACATAGGCGAATATCTCCTGTTTGGCGGCGAGCGTGTCCCACAACAACTTGAAGACGCAGCGCGGCATGTCCGGGTGGCGCACGATGGAGTGCGGCGCCCCCATCAGCTCCTCTTCCGTATAGCCGGCCACGCGCTGAAAGACGCGGTTGGCATAAGTGATTCGACCCTGGAGGTCGGTCTTGGAGACGATCACCTCGTCCGCATCGAAAAAGCGCTCCACCCCGGTCAGGGGAACGTCGCGTCGTGCCATCGTGTCTGCGGTCGCCGGCCGGAGAAACCGACGCCCCCTATTGTTGGTGTTGATTACAGGGCAGACATCTCCCACCCCAAAACAACCCTTGCGGGATTGCTCGGGCACCGCAAATTAAGATCACGAGGGGTTACGGAAAAGTATAAAAATGTTTCCCGGCGGAAATATCTTCATTCGCGACCCAGGGTGGATGCAACCGCAGGCAGAATGCGCCGCCGCCCCATTCCCAGGTGTTCATTCCGGAGGATAAGAC
>JAEZPL010000719.1 GCA_023413605.1 Pseudomonadota bacterium | reverse complement strand
CCTTTGTGACGGTGCGTCGAAACTACTTCGAGAACACCCGCGTCGGCGTCAGTGTCTTCAAAGGCAACTCCTCCTGCCGCGCGGTGGACAACGACCTGCGGCAGGTCCGCGAGATCGGCATCAACGTTGACGACGCCACGTCGACCGACACCGAAGGCACCGCCGTTGCGAACAACCGCATTCTCGTCAGTCGCAACCACCTTTACGAGGTCGGCACCGCCCCCGGCTCCGTTGGCATAGCCTGCCAAGGGTCGGCCTACGTCACCATCACGGCCAATCACATCCACCGCAGCGGGCGCGCTGCCGGCGTGTCCACCGTGGCGATCATGGTCAACGGAGGGCAGGCCGAATACCACCCGAGCCTCTATGTGGACGTGCGGGGCAACCACATCGCGGAGGGCACCGCCGAGGCTATCGTGGTCAAGGCGTCGCGCGGTGTGTCGGTCACCAACAACCAGATCAACGACAACTGGCAATGGCCCAGCGCGCTGGTGGGCGTGCTGCCTGAAATCCTGATCGCTCCCGGCACGTCCACGGTGACCACCGGCATTCTGATCGATGGGAACCAGATCGCCCACAACGGCACGCCGACGGGCCGTGCCAATTACGCCGTGTCCAGTTCTAGCAGCGACAACACCGACATTCAGATCGGGACGAATCATCTGCGCGGGTTCAGCGTGGACCAGCACTATGGAGGCTACAACCTCCAGCTCCTGTTCCAAGGGCACCAGAGCTTGTCGACCCTCCCCGCCGTCGCCCATCGCGGGCGGCTGGTCCACAACCAGACGGACGACAAGTTCTACGGCGGCACCGCCTCCGGCTGGGTGGTGGTGGGATCGCAGTCGTAACCCCGCGACAGCACTCCAGCACGACGGCGCCCCAGCGGCGCCGTTTTGCATTTCGGGCTGGGTGCGTTGGCCCGGCAGGGCAGGGCGGGGCACGGTCGCGTCACGACCACCCGCCACGGACCCCCGCGCAATGCCCGATCTGCCACTGACCCTCGACAGCCTGAAGGCCATCGCCGCCATCGTGCTTGGCTGCCTGACGCTTGGCGCGACCGTGGGGGGCATTCTGTCGAAGGCCATCTCCGCTCTCCGTCGGGAACTGTCCGGCCAGATCAGGGACACGCGCACCGAATCGGCGGAGGGGCGGAAGCGCGTCCACGAACGGATTGACGGCCTGCGCGACCACATTGACGCGAACTTCGTCCGCCGAGAGACCTACGACGCCGACCAGCGCGCCATGCAGCACGCGCTTACCGAAACGAATCAGATCATCGCCGCCGTAGCCGCAGGCCGCCAAGTCGACCCTGCCAAGCACTGAGGATTCCCGCAATGGACGCCTTTGACAAAGCCCTCGCCTTCGTCCTGAAGCACGAGGGCGGTTATGTGAACGACCCGCGCGATCCCGGCGGGGAGACCAACTTCGGCATCTGCAAGGCCAGTTACCCCAGCGTGGACATCAAGGCTCTGACGCGCGACGCCGCCGCCGCGATCTACCGGCGCGACTATTGGGATCGGGCCGGCTGCGGAAACCTGCCGCCCGGCGTGGCCGTGCTCCATTTCGACACCGCCGTCAACCAGGGGCCGGGCGCTGCCGCGAAGTTCCTGCAGCTCGCCGCGGGCGTGGAGGCCGACGGCAAGATCGGTCCCAAGACGCTCGCCGCCGTGCAGCGCGCCAAGTCGGCCGACCTGCTGACCGAATACACCGCGCGCCGGGCGGACCATTACGGACGCCTGCCTCACTTCCCGACCTACGGGCTGGGCTGGATGCGCCGCCTGTCTGCCTGTCTCGCCTTGGCCCTATCCATCTGACGCCCGAAGGAGGGGCGCACATCATGGCTCTGCTGAAGAAGAAAAAGCTGATCCTGTTCATCGCCGCAGCGGCTGCTGCAGTGGTTGACCAAGCCGCCGGCACGCATCTGCTGCCGGCCGTCCTGCAGGCGATGCTGGGGGGCTGAGCGATGGATATCCTCATCGCGCTCGTCATCGGCGCCGGCATCGGCGCCTTGTGCACGATCCTGCTGGGCATCCGGGAGGGCAACTCCTACAAGCGCACCGCCGACCGGTGAAGGGGCAGGGCCGTCACTACTGGCGGCCCCGTCGCCCCAGCGAGGCCCTTCAGGTATACCCTGTCATTGGGCTGTGATATCGGCGGGTGACCGTTGCCGGCCGGCCGCACCCCCGGCAGACCACCTTGTCAAGCGCCTTCAGCGTCGGGCAGTCGGGACCAAACCGCTCGATCAGCACGGAAACGTCGATGTCGAACGTGCGCCGGCAGTGGCCGCAGCCGCCGCAAAGCCGGTGGTCCGATCTGATGTTGCCCAGCGTGTCTTCGATCATCATGGACGCCGCGGAGGTTCTTGAAAAGTTCCATGGCGCATAAGAGGGCAATGCAACTTTTCAGTCAACGCTGTTTGGCACGCAGCGGGAACGCCCTGCGCGTTCATGGATGGAAAACGTAGCTACAGCGAGTTGATTTAATTCAAATTTATGCTACCTCAGGGGTAATGAGTGGCAAACAGTGATCGGGGACACCTTCTTCGGCGGAGGTCATACGGCCGGCGCATGAAGGCTTCCATGATCGGCCGGCTGCATCACCCTTTCGCACATGGCTGCGCCATGTGCTGCCTTCGGTATCAGTCGGTAGGAGAACAGCAGGACCCTAACCTTCTCCCGGACGGGAAAGGGGACTTCAAATGCGATCACCCTGCGCGCGGCCCGCGCCAATCTTGCATTGTTCCGGGTCTTTCCATACCATCGTCCCCGTCAACGCCAGCAGTGCGCCTTCGCCATTCCCGGTCATCACCCTTGCCGTCTTCCATGCAACACATCCCAGTCGTGTGTTGCACGATGTTGCATTGGTTAACAGCGGGAGTTGACAGGGGGACTGTTGCCGCGGATGCACAACGGCCGTACACTAAAAATTAGCCGCAGCCCTCTGTTCCAGCACGGAATTCCGGCCTTCGAGCGGATTGTGCACAGCAAGCTCGCTGCACAATCCGCACAATGATGCACAACGGCGGTGGTCCCGCCGCTGAGGGTCCAGAGCAACTGCGTTTGATGCCCTGGCAGTCGAACTGGGGTCACTTGATCAGGGCGATGGCGTCGCGGAATCGCGGGTGTTCGGCGGTGCCCAGCCATTCGAAAACGACCATCTCGGTCGTCACGATTTCCGCGCCATGCCGCTCCATCCGGCGCAGCGCGGTCTCCTTGCTCTCGGCGCGCCGCGCGCCCAGGGCGTCGCGCACGACGTAGACGCGGCGGCCCGCGTCGATCAGGCCGAGCACGGTCTGAAGCACGCAAACATGGGCTTCGCACCCGGCCACCACGACCGCGTGGCCTTCCGCCAGCCGGCCGAGGAAGGACGGCTCGCGAACCGCGTCGAAGGTCATCTTGTGGGCGAGCAGGGACGGGTTGGGCGCCAGTTCCGGCACGGTCGGGCCGAGACCGCGTGCGTTCTGCTCGGTGAACAGGGTCGGCACCTCCAGCAGCGCCGCGGCGTCGATCAGCCGCCGCGCGTTCGCGACGGCGGCCTCTCCCTGGTCGATGGCCGGCATCAGCCGGGACTGGAAATCCACCACCAGCAGCGTCGAAGTCTGAGCGTCGATGGTCAGCACGGCTTGTCCTTTCCGAGAGCGTCGATCCGGTTCTGAACGTAGGTTTCCATCAGCGTCGGCGCGGAGGCCCCGAACATCCGGATGCGGCCGGTGTGGAGCAGCAGCAGAAGCCCCGTCGCGTGGGCGAAGACATCGACCATCAGCAGATCGGCGTCGGCCTTCGCCGCGCCAAGGTCTTCCGCGGCGTCGGCGATGGGCTTCAGGGCCGCTTCCAGCGCGCGGTTCAGCGCCTCGTCGCGTTCCCGCCCCAGTCCGGTCGGCTTCATGCCGCCGCGGAACAGGTAGAAGCCGAGGTCCAGATCCCGCGGGTTTGCCGCGTAGAAGCGGAAGAAGGCCATGGCCGCCGCGCGCAGCCGCGCCTCCGGCCTCTGCGCCTCGGCGACCGCCGCGTCCACCGCCGCCCCCAGGGAGGCGAGGGAGGCCTGCAACACCTCCGCGTAGATCGCCTCCTTGGAATCGAAGTGGAAGTAGAGGGCGGCGGGCGTGTAGCCGGCGCGGGCGGCGATGGCGCGCAGGCTGGCGCCCTCCAGCCCCTCGGCCTCGAACACGTCGCGGGCGGCCTTGAGGATCAGGGCGCGCTTGTGCCCGCTCACCGCCTCCCGCCGTCCCACACGCCGCTGCTCCACCGCGCTCTCCCCATACAATTGTCCAGCCATCTTTTAACGTTGACAGCAAAATTTAACACTGTTCAATTATCCGAACAAGATTGCCGGGGGAGGAAACGCCATGCTGATGACCGCCGCCGATTACCGGGAGTCGTTGCGCGCCTACAAACCGCGCGTGTTCGTGAACGGAACCGCCGTGGACAGCGTGGCCGACGACCCGCTGCTGGCGCCCGGCGTCAACGCCGTGGGCATCACCTACGACTTCGCCCAGGCCCCCGAATACCGGACGATCATGACGGCCCGGCAAGGCACGTCGGGCAAGACGGTCAACCGGATGCTGCACATCAACGAGACCTCGACCGACCTGTTGCACAAGCTCGAAGCCGTGCGTCTGGTCTGCAAGGTCTCGGGCTGCGCGCAGCGCTATCTGACCCATGACGCGCTGAACGGCATCTTCCAGGCCACCCGGCGCACCGACGACGCCCACGGCACCGACTATGCCCAGCGGTTCCTGAATTACCTGCACGAGGTGCAGGACCGCGACCTGACGCTGGGCGTGGCGATGACGGACGCCAAGGGCGACCGATCGAAGCGGCCGGGCGCGCAGGCCAACCCGGACGTCTACGTCCACATCGTGGAGCGGCGGCCGGATGGCATCGTCATCCGGGGCACCAAGGCCATCGTCACCGGCGCGCCGTACATGCACGAATTCCTGGTGATGCCGTGCCGCACCCACACGAAGGAGGACGCGGACTTCGCCGTGTGCTGCGCCGTGCCGGTGGACGCGCCGGGCGTGACCATCGTCGCGCGGCCGGCGGGGCGGCCGGGCGAGGCCGCCGCGAAGTTCTCCGCGAAATACGGCCAGTCGACGGGCGTGGTCGTCTTCGACGACGTGTTCGTGCCGCACGACCGCGTGTTCCTGGCGGGCGAGACGGAGGAGGGCGGCTTCCTGACCACGACCTACGCCGCGCACCACCGCCATTCCTGCAT
This sequence comes from Pseudomonadota bacterium, assembly GCA_023413605.1. Lineage (GTDB taxonomy): Bacteria > Pseudomonadota > Alphaproteobacteria > Azospirillales > Azospirillaceae > Azospirillum. Next base: position 1,800 of record JAEZPL010000719.1, on the reverse strand, counting down.
CGGCGCCCGCGCCGGCTTCGGCGACCTGCTGATCGGGGCCGGCGCGCTGATGATCGACGCCAACGGGCTCGACCCCGACCGCCACGGCCACATCCGCGAAGCGATGGTCGAACTGATCACCATCACGGAGAGCTTCTACGCCTGCGGCGTCGCCGCGTCGGTCTATTGCACCCAGGATCCGTCCGGGACGGTGATTCCGGAGGCCGTGTTCTCCAACATCGGCAAGCTTCTGCTCGCCACCAAGATCTACGACATGCACCGGATCGCCCACTACGTGTCCGGCGGCCTGATCGTCGCCCTGCCGGGACCGGACGAGGACCACAACCCGGAAACGCGCGGATCCCTGGCCGCGGTGCTGGGCGGGCGCCCGGACATTCCCATGGAACGGCGCATGGAGGTGGCGCGCTTCATCGAGGATTTAACCGTGTCCAACCAGGCCGGCTGGATGTCCGTCATCTCCCTGCACGGCGGCGGCTCGCCGGAGGCGATGAAGCGCGAGATCTGGCGCAACTACCCGGTCATGCAGAAGGCCGAACTGGTCGAAAGCCTGCTCGACCGCGGTGTCCTCGACGAAGGGCGCCGCGTGTCGAAACAGCCGGGACGCTGCTGCGATACCGGCTGCGAGGTGCCGACGCCGCCCGACCTTCCATCCAGGTAAAGCGTCGCATACCGCCTCATCCGTTCGCGTGTTTTGACGGCACGCTCCGCCGCACCAACTTACCTTGGGAGATAAAAATTCGGCGGGAGGAAGATGCCGATGTCGGACGCTCAGGAAGAGGTTTGGGCCATGGAAGGCCGAACGGAACGCAGGCCGCTTCCGGCGCCCCCCGTCACGGGGTCACCCCTTGCCGCCGCGGCGGCGCTGTTCCGTGGGATCGAGGCGAACGCCGCCGACGAATGGATCGTCGGCGACGTCGGCCCTTACGGCGTTCTGCCGGCCATCCCCGCCCGGCCGGCCGAGCAGCCGGCGGCCTCCGACCTTCTGGCGCGCAGGGAGTTGGCCGTGCGTCTGGACGGCGGCCTGCTGAGCGACGATGCCGGTTGACCGGAAGGGCAGGTTGATCCGAAGGCCGTTTGCCGGCTGACGTGTTCGGCGGCGACCACCACTCCGGTAGGGATCATCCGTCCTTGCGGAACAGGTCCACCAACTTCGCCAGCACGCTCGGGTCGTCGTAGCGCCCCAGGAACAGGTCGCCGATGGCCCGGCGCAGAAGGATGCTGATGCGCGCCCGCGCCCGGCCGTGGACAGCGCCCTCGATGCGGCGGCAGCGGTTGCAGAGCAGGCGGACGCGCTCGACCGCCGCGTTGGTGATGCGCAACGCCTCAACGCTCACCAGCACATCGACGGTGGCGCCGTATTCGGTCGCCTCCGGCCAGGGAACCCTGCGGCCACGCCCGTCGCGCCATGTTTCGTCCGCGCCGTCGTACCAGCGGCCATCCGACAGGCAGCGCACGACCACGCCATCGGGCCGTCCGCAGCACCGGCACCGCAGATTCCCCGACGACTCCCCGACGCGCACGGGATCGAGGTATGGCGTCCGGATTTGCGCGCGTGTCTGCCTGCCCCGCATCAATGTCTCAACCTTCCGTTTTCCCTGCACCAGCCGGGGCGGGACCGTGTCACACTTCGGCGGTCGGTGCGCGTGATTTTTTCCTTTCGCCCGTCCGTTTGCGCAGCCCGATCAGCCCCGCCTCATCTTGCAAATGATAATGATTCGCATTTAATGTGGTCCCGGAACGGGCGCGCGGCATGCCGCGCCCGGCGCACAACCAGTCGGGAGCACGGACGATGTGTGAGCG
>JAEZPL010000701.1 GCA_023413605.1 Pseudomonadota bacterium | reverse complement strand
AGGAGCGCGGCCAAGCGCGCGCGGTCCTCCGCTCCAACGATGACGCTGACGGTCTGGGCCATGCCGACAGAATCGCACGGCGGCGGCCCTTTGTGAATCCTACGTCTGCGTCAGTGCACTAGCGCGTGATGCCGCCTCCACTGCGCCGCCGCCCAGCCTTCCACGCGGTCGATGCCGATGACGCATTCCTCCGACACTCCCAAGCGGTCCAACTCGTCGCAGATCGCATCGAGCACCGCCGTGCGCACGTCCGCCTCGCTCGCCGCGTTCATGACGATGTCGGCGATCAGGTCGAATCCGTGGTCGCCGAGTATGCGGTAGATGTCCGTCGCAATCATGGTGTGCCTCCCGTGTAAGCATGTATGCCTACCTCAACAATATGGAGACACATGCAAGTGGAAAGCACTATTGGTCCAAGGTAATGGCGGTCAAACCTCGTGGATCAGCTTGCGGTACGTCGAGACGGCCTTCTCGTATGTCTCGTCATCGAGCATATCGCACACCGCATCACCCCATTTTTGTGCGGCTTTCCAGTCGAAATCGTTGGCATCACCCATCGACTCGTTGATCACGGCCTCATACTGGCTGTCGTCGTGCGGCCAAAGCGTCCATGCGAGCGACATCTCCACGAAACCTTCGTCCACCGCACGCCGGATGCCGTCAGGGGTGATCCATACGCACGGTCCGCCGCGGGGTTCGGTGAAACCGTTCACGACCTCGGCATCCTCAAGCTCCGTCAAAGCCGACTTGATCTCTCGGCGATCCTTGGCCCCGGCGAGGATGCCGAGCACGTCCGGATGGACGCCCTCGTTGTCGTCTACAGATAGCTGTAGTGCCATCCCGTAGACGTACGCACGGAGGAATTTGAGGGCGGCTGGCGACAGTTTCGTCAGTCGGGCGGCGGAGAGGTCGGTCATCGTCGGTGTCCGTGTCGGTCTGGGAGATCAGTACCGCATGCTGCTCTCCCAGCCAACCGCAGCCTCACTGCCCAGACAGGATGTCATAAGCGGCGTCGGTCATGATATGCTCGTAATGCTTTTGAATCATCGCAATAGAAGTCATGGTGTTTTTGGCGACGACTGCAATAGGAACGCCATCAAGGAGCTTCTTCGTGATGTAGTAGTGCCGGAGATCGTACATCGAACGCTCGACCCCGTCTTTCCGGTCGCTGAGTCCGCACTCGATCATCAGCTTCTTGATGGCCTTTCCCAATGCCGGAGAACTCATGCCGATCAGCGGGGAGTTCGGCTTGCCGCTTGAGTAGTGCAAGAGCATGCGGATCGATCCCCAGCACATCTTGTCTGGGACGACCGACCATTTCCGCTCGGCGCCGCCCTTCCTCGTGACGGCGCTCCTGAAGATGTACCGGGAAATCCGGTTGCCCCGCTCATCGACATCAGCCTTCGCCGGGGAGTGCTCCTCCACCTGCGAGACCTTCATGTTTGCAAGCGTCAGCGGTCGCATGCCCGTCCCGGCGAGGATGTCGATCGCCCTGATGACGACGAACCGCGACCACGCCTCCGCATCACCGACCCAGCCCTCGCCGCTCACGATCAGGTCTCGGCGGGGATCGTCGTGTGCCGTCCGCTTCAGCCCTCTCCGTTGCATGTACCGCTCAACGGCGGCCTCTCGGGACTCTCGGAACCGCTCTCGGGCGGCCTTGCGGAGGGTGTGGAGTTCCTCGTCGTTCATCCCCTGACGGGACTCCTGCCGGACCTTCACCCCTTTGATGATCGGAATGTCAGTGCGGAGGATCAGGCCTTTCATCGCGGCATGCTCGAAGATCGAACGCAGCAGCCCGAGTTCAAAATTGAGCGCCGAGCTGGACACGGTCTCCCGCAGGTGGCCAAGGCTGAACGTCGGCAGATAGTCCTCCAGCACGGGGTGGTATGAGCGGATCCGTTTCGATCCCTCCCAGCGTGCCCGGGCCTCGGCTACCTTCTTCTCGTGCTCGGCCTTCGCCGCGGCTACTAGCTTCGACCGCTCACGCTGCCGCCATTTCGCATAGCCGGCGACGTCGTCGTCCGTGATCAAAGACGTGAACTTCCTGCCGATCTCGGCCTCGAAATACGGGATCAGGTATCGGAGAATCCGCTCGTAAGCCTTGTCCTTTTTGTCGCAGTCGGGAAGAGGGTCGATCTCGTCCTCGATGTAGCGTTTGGCGACCGCCGAGAACGGCGGGGAGACCAACGCCTTACCCTTCGCCCGCCGCTCCCTCGCTTCGGCGATCATGTCCCGAGCTTTGGCAATGGCTTCCCTGCTGTCGGCGGTGCCCGTGCTCCGCTTCAATTCGTCGCCATCAACATACGCATAGACCTGCCACAACCCCTTCTTGCTGTCAGTGCGGCGATACAGGTATGCACCGTCGCCAAGCTCGATCCTGTCCGCATCAGCGGCGGCAGCGGCTTTCTTCGGGAACGCAACCACGGTGCCAGCCTTCGCCATTCCCCCCTCCATCCGACCTGCGAGGAACCCGCTCTGGAACCCCGGAGCAGGGGATTTTCTGAACCTGCGAGGAACTTCTGCGAGGTTGAGAGGAATCCGCGAGGAACCTCCCGCGAGAGGCCAGGATTGTCAACGTTTTTGCGAGATTTCTTTCTGCGGAGACCGATCCGCTAATGTGTTGAAAACGTTGACAAACAGTGGTAGAGCAGGGGAATCATAATCCCTTGGTCGGGGGTTCAAATCCCTCCGCTGCTACCATCACGAACCCCCTGATTTCCTCGCGGAAATCAGGGGGTTTTTGTTTGTTCATGGTGCCGCTGACGCTTTGCGCGCCTCCCGCCTGAATGCGTGAATTTGCATAACCTCCGCGCTGGTGCCAGAACCCCGTGGCGCCTTGATGGCACTGCGTGTTCTGGCTGTGCTCTCTTTGGTGGTGGGCGATTGGCGCCTTGCGGAGCATGATAGGGCCGCAACCGATGAGCCGAGGAGGATGAATTGATGCCGTCTACCGACGACGTGAATTCGCAGGTGTACTATCATGGCACGAAGGCCGGCCTTAAGCCGGGGGACCTGATCGAAGCCGGCTATGCCTCCAACTACGGCAAGAGGAAGAAGGCAGCTTACGTCTATCTGACGGCGACATTGGATGCGGCCACCTGGGGGGCCGAACTGGCTCTCGGCGAAGGGGGCGGCCGAATCTACATCGTGGAGCCGACCGGTCCGATCGAAGATGACCCGAATCTGACGGACAAGAAGTTCCCAGGCAATCCGACAAAGTCATACCGTTCCCGGGAGCCGCTTCGGGTCACGGGCGAGGTCACCGATTGGCAGGGCCACTCCCCCGAGGAACTCAAAGCCATGAGGGACAGCCTTGAACGGCTTAGGCAACTCGGTGTCGAGGCAATCGAGGACTGAACCGCTCCTCCCTGGATCTTTCCCATGAGCACGCGCCTTCTCCTCGCCACGGCAAAGTCGCGCTACAGTTCGGTGGATGGCTCGCGCGCATGTCGTCGCGACCCGTTCCGCCGGACTGCGCACCAGGGAGGGGGCCATGAAGGATTTTTCCGACCTCACCGAGCGGGAACTGCTGGCCCTCGCCATCGCGCTTGAGGAAGAGGACAGCCGCATCTACGACGAGTTCGCCGAGGGGCTGCGCGAGAATTATCCCGACACGGCCAAGGTGTTCAGCGCCATGGCGGAGGAGGAGAACGGGCACCGGCACCGTCTGCTCGACATCTTCCAGAAGCGCTACGGCAACCACATCCCACTGATCCGCCGACAGGACGTGCGCGGCTTCGTGGAGCGCAAGCCGGTGTGGCTGTCGCGGCCGCTGGGGCTCGACACCGTGCGCAAGCAGGCCGAGGTGATGGAGGCGGAGACCAAGCGCTTCTACACTCGCGCCGCGCAGCGGTCGCAGGACGTCGCCATCCGCCAGCTTCTCGGCGATCTGGCCGCGGAGGAGCGCCGGCACGAGGCCGCCGCGGAGCGGTTGGAGGCCACATACGTCCCGGCCGGCGTGCGGGAGAAGGAGCACGACTCCGAGCGCCGCCTCTTCCTGTTGCAGATCGTCCAGCCGGGGCTGGCCGGGCTGATGGACGGCTCCGTCTCGACCCTGGCGCCCCTCTTCGCCGCGGCCTTCGCGACCCACAGCAGCAGCGAGACCTTCCTGGTCGGGCTGGCGGCGGCCATCGGGGCGGGCATCTCCATGGGCTTCGCGGAGGCCCTGTCCGACAACGGCTCCCTCACCGGGCGCGGCAGCCCGTGGCTGCGCGGCGGCGTCTGCGGGCTGATGACGGCGCTCGGCGGGCTCGGTCACACGCTGCCCTACCTGATCCCGGACTTCTGGACGGCGACGGTCGTCGCCATCGTGGTGGTGCTGGCCGAACTGGCCGTCATCGCCTGGATTCGCAACCGCTACATGGACACGCCGCTGCTGTCGGCCGCCTTCCAGGTGGTGGTCGGTGGTCTGTTGGTCTTCGGCACCGGCATCCTGATCGGCAGTTCGTGACGCGCAACCGCAGGCGTATGACGGGATGGTCCCGTCACGCCGGACGGATGATTGCCGGGCCTGGGCCGCTTTGGCACACTTGTTTAGTGCTCAAACGACTCGGTCGCGGTTCGAACGGGTCACCAACCGCTCCAACAAGGGATTAGGGAGAAACGGGACATGGGACGCAGATACCTGTCCGTGACCATGGGCGTTGCCGTGATGATGGCGGTCGCTCCCGGGTGGGCGGCTTCCCCGCCGCCGGTGCCGGGGGAGAACGGGATGGTCGCCACCGCGCAGCATCTGGCCTCCCGGGTCGGCGCCGACATCCTGCGCAGGGGCGGCAACGCCGTGGACGCGGCGGTCGCGGTCGGCTACGCGCTGGCGGTGGTGTACCCCGCGGCCGGCAACCTGGGCGGCGGCGGGTTCATGACCATCCGTTTCGCCGACGGGCGCACCACCTTCCTGGATTTCCGCGAGAAGGCGCCGCTCGCCGCGACGGAGACCATGTATCTGGACCAGGCCGGCAACCCCATTCCCAAGGCCAGCACGCGCGGGCATCTGGCGGTCGGCGTTCCAGGCTCGGTCGCCGGGTTCGAGACGGCTCTGGCGAAGTACGGCACGCTGAAGCGCGACGTGGTCATGGCTCCGGCCATTTCCTATGCCGAGAACGGCTACACGCTGCTGCACGGCGACGTCAACCTGCTGAAGGAAGGGACGGAGGACTTCAAGAAGGACCCCGCGACGGCGGCGATCTTCCTGAAGAACGGCGCGCCGTACGAGGTCGGCGACACGCTGGTGCAGAAGGATCTTGCCAGCACGCTGCGCCAGATTTCCGAAAGGGGCGGCGATGCCTTTTACAAGGGCCCCATCGCCGACGAGATCGTGCGGTCCAGCAAGGCCGGCGGCGGCATCCTCAGCAAGGAGGATTTCGAACAGTACAACGTGCGTGAGCTGAAGCCCATTGAATGCAATTACAAGGGCTACACCATCACGTCCGCCCCGCCCCCAAGTTCCGGCGGCGTCATCATCTGCCAGATCCTCAACATCCTGGAAGGTTATCCGCTCAAGGACTGGGGCTTCAACTCCGCCCAGACAGTGCACCACATGGTGGAGGCGATGCGGCACGCCTATGTGGACCGCAACAGCGCGCTGGGCGACCCGGACTTCGTCCAGAACCCCATCGACCGCCTGCTCGACAAGAAGTATGCGGAGGCTATCCGCGCCGTGATCCCGGCGGACAAGGCCGCCAATTCCAAGGACGTGGCGCCGGGCACCGCCCCCCACGAGGGCACGAACACCACCCACTATTCGATCACCGACAAGGATGGCAACGCCGTCGCGGTGACCTACACGCTGAACGACTGGTTCGGCGCGCGGGTGACGGCGGGCAGCACCGGCATCCTGCTGAACGACGAGATGGACGACTTCACCATCAAGCCCGGCGTGCCGAACCTCTACGGACTGGTCCAGGGCAAGGCGAACGCAATCGCGCCGGGCAAACGCCCGCTGTCGTCGATGAGCCCAACCATCGTTTCCAAGGACGGTCGGCTGACCATGGTGGTCGGCAGCCCCGGCGGCTCGCGCATCATCACCATCACCCTGCAGACGATCCTGAACGTGCTGGAGCACGGCATGGACATCCAGCAGGCGGCGGACGCACCGCGCATCCACCACCAGTGGCAGCCGGACGTGGTTTATGCGGAGCCCTTCGCCCTGTCCGCCGACACCCGCAAGCTGCTGGAGGGCATGGGCCACAAGATCACCGAGCAGAAGCCCTGGGGTGACGTGGACGCCGTGTTGGTCGGCGGGCCGGCGCTGGGCCAGACCATGGGCAAGTACCGCTACTTCGGCGCCAACGACAACCGCCGCCAGCCCGGCGAGGCGGTCGGCTACTGACGCCGCGGACGGGGAAGGGAGGGCGGCCAGCCTTCCTTCCCTCCGCCGCATTCAGGGGTGCGGTTACGGATCAATCACCTCGGCGCAGGCGTCCGTCGGAACCGCCGCCGCGTGTCCGACCACCGGCACGATCTTGATCACGGACGAGGCGAGCCGACAGGGGAAGGCGACCGCCCCGCAGCCGGACAGCGGCAACGCCAGGGACATCGACAGGGCCAAGGCGGCCGGCAGCCGGACCAGTCGGGTGCGGAGACCCTGTCGGGTGCAAAAACAGCGCATCGGCCCCCTCGTTTCCGTAAAGCGGCAACGGCCCATTGTGGAGGAACAGAAGCGGCGAGCCATCCGTTCCGGTCTCTCGCGCCCGGAGGGTTCCGACGTGAACAAGGCGATCGTGAACAAGGCGATGAGGCATTTCCGGCACCGGCCGGCCCTTTCGACGGCCCTGGTCGTCATGATCGGCACGGGCGCCGTGGCGGGGCTGTACTTCCGGTGGACGACCGGCCTGCTGGTCGGCTGGGACACCGGGATCGCCGTCTATGTCGTGCTGGTCCTGTCCTTCATGAACAACGCGTCCGTAAGGTCCATGAAAAACCGGGCGCGGCTGCTCGAACGCGGCAAGGGGGTGGAACTGATCGTGGCCATGATGGCCGCCATCGCATCGCTGGTGGCCATCATCGCGGAACTGCAAACGGCCAAGGGAACGCCGACCGCGCCCTTCAGCGCGGGGCTGGCCGGCATCACGGTGCTGCTGTCCTGGAGCTTCGTGCACTTCTTCTTCGCCCAGCAATACGCGCACGACTATTGGCTGAAGGGGCATGGCATCGACTTCCCCGGCAACGATGAGCCGACCTATGGAGAGTTCCTGTATTTCAGCTTCACCATCGGCATGACGGCGCAGGTGTCCGACGTCACGACCCGGTCCGCGTCCATGCGCAGGATCGTGCTGCTGCACGGGCTGCTGTCGTTCCTGTTCAACACCGCGGTTCTGGCCTTCAGCATCAACCTGGCCGCCGGGCTTGCGGGGTGATGGGGAATAGGCGGGCAGGGACTGTCCTTTTGTCGGCTCATCCAATGGCGTGCCGCGATTTTTCGGCCGGTCGCCCGTTTCCTTTTTTGATGACGGAACAACCCGTGGAAGGCGTGACACCATGGGAGATGTCGACGAACGGTGGGATGAGCTTGGCAGCCTGCGGCAAAAACTGGAGGCCAGCGAGCAGGAACGCGAACAGATGTTGGTGGCGCTGGAGGACGCACACGCCGAGGTGCGGCGCCTTGCGGAACAGGTGGACCGTCTTCAGGCCGACAACCGGATCCTGAGGCGAAGCGCCAGCGAACTGACCGGCCGGCTGAGCCAGTGCCAAGTGCGGAGACGGGAACCCCCGTCGCAGAACGAAGCGGCCCTTGCCCAGGGCTGCATGGCCGAGGAATTGCGGGTCACCATCGAAGAACTTCAGGTCACCGCGGAGGAACTGGAGGAGGCGAACGCCGCCCTGCGGCAGCTCAACCAGACCCTGGAGCAGCGGGTGGAGGAGCGGACCGCGGCCCTGAAGGTGGCGTTGGCCGAACGTGACGACCTGCTGCGCCACAAGGACACGCTGATCCGCGAGGTGGAGCACCGGGTCAAGAACAGCCTCCAGATGGTCGCCAGCCTGCTCAACCTCCAGGGCCAGAAGGCCAACCCGGAAACGCGCCAGGCGCTCCAAATCGCCATCGGCCGCATCCACGCCGTCGCCCGCGTGCACGCGCTGCTCTACGCCAAGGGCGGCACGGACAATGTGCGGTTCGACCGCTACCTCCAGGATGTCTGCGCCAATCTGGCGGCCAGCTTCGGCGTGGACGGGCGCCGCCGCACGCTGCTGGTGGAGGCTGATCCTGCCACCATTCCCGTCGATGTCGCGCTGTCGCTCGCGACCGTGGTGAACGAACTGGTGACGAACGCCCTGCGCTATGCCTTTCCGGTGGAGAAAGCCGGCACCGTCTGGGTGCAGTTCCGCCGCGAGCCCCAGGACCGGATTTCCCTGACCGTGGCCGACGACGGGCGTGGCCTGCCGCGCAGCCCCTGTTGCGGGCTCGGCTTGCAGATCGTCTCCTCCATCGCCGAGGGGCTGCGCGCCGAGATGTCCATGGACGGGAAAAGCGGCGCGCGCGTCGCCCTGTCCATCCCGTCGAAGTCGGGCTGACGCCACCGGCGGCCACCGGCAGAACGCCGAATGCGGGCCTGTCATATCCCTTTCCTGTTTGTGCCTTTTCGATGGCACAAGCCGCGGAATCCCGCGTTGATGTTGATGGTGCGGCACCGGATCGTTCCGGATGCGCATCGGGCTCACCGCCGGAAAGGCGGGCGAAGGCATGATTGTGATGTGTTCGACGGATGTTCGGCGGGCCGTGTGCAGCGTCCTTGAAGTTGTTTGTTAGACAAACAATGTAACTTCCCCGGCGATGTCGCGCCGCCCAGCCGACGCATTGGAGGCAGGTTTGTTCAACCCATTGATCACGGCCACCGCGGGTTGGTCCGAAGCGGTGGAGGAACGGGCGCAGCGGCTGTTGCGCTATCAACTCGGCACGGAGGGGGAAGGAGTGCCCGTGACGGTGCAGACCATGCTGGTCCGCTGCGGCTTCGACCCCGTGGCCAGCGCCCGCTTCCTGATGGTCGTCCCGCCGCTGGTGGCTGTGGGCGAACTGACGAAGACCGTCGCGGACTTCCAGATCGACGGAACGCCCTGTCCCGACCCGGCGGAAACGGCCCGTGCAGCCTTGTCCTTCGCGGGGCGCGCCGTGGCCATGCACGAACTTCACCCGGAACGCCGGTTCGTGGCCGGCATCATCGCGTTGCTTCTGGGCAACATCCGTCGCGGCCGTCCATCGCAGTGACGACGCGTCGTCGATGCCCTGCGGCGCCGTTCGCGCTCACCGTACTGTCGGCACGGGCGCTGGGGGACTTGTTCGATGGGGCGTGCCGGTGATGGTGAGAATGGCCATCACCCGTCGCCGGTCAGTTCATGACCAGCTGGAAGCAGGCCCTCGCCGGGTCCCGCGGGACCGTCCGGGTGATGTAGAACGGACCCAAGGGGCCTTCGACCGGGTGTTCGATCAAGAAATGGCCGTTGCAAAGCTCGGTGTCCCCGGCTGCCTCGAACAGCAGAGAAAACGACGTTCTCTTTGCCCAGCGGGGGGTGACCTCCGGCCGCTCAAGGGCCACGGTCAATTCGACATCGATGATGGTTGACCGATCCTCCGGGTCCAGGAAGCGGAGCGTCTGTCCGACGTACGGAGTGAACACGTCGGCGGATAACGTGCTGTAATCGATGGTCATGGGTGGAATTCCGGAAGGATGGGCACGCGACCCAGGCCCGCAGGGCCTGGGCACCGGAGGCGGTGATATCCCCGGCCCATGTGTGGTGGGCCGGGGGCAATCTGCCATCAATCGCGCATCGGGAACAGGCCCTGGGTGACGACGAGGAAGGTGACCGCCAGATACGGCTGCAGGTTCGTGAAGGGAACCGGGTTGCTCACGCCGCCGCCCGGCTGCACGGTCACGGTGCTGCCGCCGGCAACCGTGACGTTGCCCGTGGCGGTGCCCGTCAGCGACGCGCCGGTGCCGGGGTTGGTGTTGGTGTAAAGTCCGTCGAACAGCGCGCCGGACCCGTTCTCGTTGAAATTCACCCCGGCCAGCCAGTTGTTGTTGCCCGCCGACGGCGCCGTTTGACCGCCCGGGCCGGTGCTGACCGGAATGCTGACGGTGGCGTTGATGGTGGACGAACCACCGCCGCCGGAAATGGACGCGCCGTGGGTGTGCGCCGGCAGGTTGGACAGCGAAATCGTGGTGCTCGCCGTGCCACCGAAGTTGCCGGGGTTGAGGGTTGCATTGTTCAGATACGGGCTGGCGCCACTGCCAACCAGGACGCGGCCGCGCAGATCCGGAAGATTGAAGTTTGTGGGGGCGGTACCGCCGTACATGTTGCCGAGGATGGCGTAGAGGGCTTGGTTCTGGTTGGACGGAATCTGCTGACCCCAGCATTGGGCGGTGTACACCGGGGCGTAAGCACCGGCGAACGGGAAAATAAGCCCGAGATAGACTTCCATGGCGAAACCTCCGGTGATCGAAGCTGATTTTACAGGGTAACTGCGCAACAACTCGTTGTGCGCCGGAAGGCCCCCTACGTTTTGTGGAGGTATCCGCGCCGCATTCTCTCAACGCGATGCGGATAGAGCAATAGATTGCATCAAAAATATTTCTTCTGAGAGCGCAGGGCACGCCATGGCTGCGGCAGCGCTTGTGAAACGGAAAGTGAGTTCAGAGCAGGCCGATCCCCCTTCTTCCGCGTGTGCATTCAGCGGTGCTCCCACTCGCGGCGGCGCAGACCAATCCGCAGGGACAGAGCAGAGACGATCCGGCGGGCAAAGGTGATTATGACGCGAGCTGGCGCGGCCGGGCGCCCGGATTGCGAGGGGGTGCGGCGTGCGGACACACGCCAAAAGCCATAGTGACGGATGCCCGCGCGCATTTGGGTTGCTAGACTGCGGCCCTGACATTGCGCAAGGGGCTGGGCTCATGGTGGGCGACAGGTTCGGCGTGGCATTCCGGCTGGCGGCCGGACTCGCCGTTGTCGCCGGGCTGGCGGCAGCCACGGCGGCGGCTGCCGTTCTGGCGGCCGTTGCATGGCCGAACCCCGCGCTGGCCCTGCTGGCGCTGGTCGGCCTCATCGGTACGGCGGCGGCGGGCGTGGAGGTGGTCCGGGAACTGCTCTGGCGGCTGGAACGGCTGCGCAGCAGCCTGCGCAACCTGATCGCGGAGGCCTCCGTCACCATCGAAATGGACGGTGGCGAGGCGCACAATGACGAAGGGGCCGGGCGGGACGGGTCGATGGATCGCATGGCGCGGCTAATGGACGCCGTCGCCCACGAGGTGCGGCACCGCGAGCGGGCTCTGCGCACCAGCGAGGCGCGGTTCCGCGGGCTGATCGAAGGCTCCATCCAGGGCATCCTGATCCACCGCGACTTCAAGCCTCTGTTCGTCAACGACGCCTACGCCCGCATCCTTGGCTTCGACACGGCGGAGGAGATGCTCGCTCTCCCCGACCTGAAGGTCCTGATCGCGCCGGAGGAGCAGTCGCGCGCCTGGCGCTCCTACGTCACGCTGGTGGAAGGGCGCGTGCCGTCCGGCGTGCAGCGCCTGCGCAACCAGCGGCGCGACGGCCAGACGGTCTGGGTGGAGATGATCGACCGCGTGGTCGACTGGATGGGTCAGCCGGCGGTGCAGACCACCGTGGTGGACGTCACCGACCGCGTGAAGGCCGAGGATCAGGTGCTGGAAACCGCCGCCCTGCTGCGCGCGGCCATCGAGGCGATGCCCAGCGGCATCCTGATGCTCGACCCGGAGGAGCGCATCGTCCTCTACAACCGCCGCTTCTGCGAGTTGTGGAACCTGACGCCGGGCGAGATCGACGCCCACCCGACCATGGAAGGCTTCCTGCGCCACGGGCTGGAGCGCGGCGACTTCCCGGAGGCCGATCCCGAAACCTTCCTGGTCGAACGGCTGGAGCGGCTGCGGTCGGGGCTGCCCTACACCTACGAGCGGCGGACCATGCAGGGCCGCGACCTGGAGGTCCGCGGGCAACACCGGCGCGACGGCGGCTGGGTCGTCACGCTGACCGACATCACCGACCGGACCCGCGCGCTGGAAGCGCTGCGCGACAGCGAATCGCGCTTCCGCGATCTGGTCGAGGGATCGGTGCAGGGCATCGTGGT
>JAEZPL010000699.1 GCA_023413605.1 Pseudomonadota bacterium | reverse complement strand
TCTGGGGCCTGATGCTGATCGTGGTCGTCATCGGCGGCATCTACAGCGGCATCTTCACCCCGACCGAGGCCGCGGCGATGAGCGCCGTCTACGCCTTCATCGTCGCGGTGTTCGTCTACAAGGACATGCCGCTGGCCGGCGTGCCGAAGGTGCTTCTGTCGTCGGCGAACATGTCGGCGATGCTGCTGTACATCATCACGAACGCGGTGCTGTTCTCGTTCGTGCTGACGTCGGAGAACATCCCGCAGGCGATCGCCGACTGGATCGTCGGCCAGGGCCTGGGCGTGATCGCCTTCCTGCTGGTGACCAACATCCTGCTGCTGATGGCCGGCAACTTCATGGAGCCGTCGTCCATCGTGCTGATCATGGCGCCGATCCTGTTCCCGGTGGCCGTGAAGCTGGGCATCGACCCGGTGCACTTCGGCATCATGATGGTCGTGAACATGGAGATCGGCATGTGCCACCCGCCGGTGGGCCTGAATCTCTACGTCGCGTCGGGCATCACCAAGATGGGCATCACCGAACTGACCGTGGCCGTCTGGCCGTGGCTGCTGGCGATGCTGGGTTTCCTGGCGCTGGTCACCTACGTGCCGATGATCTCCCTGTGGCTGCCGCGTGCGCTTGGCATGATGTAGTCCCGGATCGGGAATTGGACTGATACGGTCGGCGGATGAACACGTCCAGTGCCCGCCGACCGTCAAACCCGGCACATCAATGCGTTGGCATTGATCGATAGGGTGATACGGACGACGCCTTCAAGCGCCGTTCGTATGAACCGGTTGTCGGAAACCCTCCTTCGCCCCACGCGAAGGAGGGTTTCTGTTTTCCGGCACCTCGCGTACTCTCCGCACAACCGGAGCGTACGACCATGGCCACCATTTCCGAGGCGCTGACCATCGCCCTCGACCACCACCTCGCCGGTCGCGGGGCGGAGGCCGAGATCCTCTACCGCCGCATCCTGGAGGTGGAGCCGCGGCAGCCCGACGCGCTGCACCTGCTGGGCGTCCTGGCCGGGCAGGCGGGCGACGTGGAGACCGCCGCCGCGCTGATCGGTGAGGCCATCGCCGCCAACCCCACCTCCGCCGACTATCACCTGAACCTCGCCAACCTCCTGCGCCCCGCCGGCCGGATCGAGGAGGCCGCGCGTCATTACGCCGACGCTCTCCGCCTTGCCCCGGACCGGGACGACGCGCTGGAGGGATTCGCGCTGACCGCCGCGCGCCTGGGATCCGCGACCGAGGGGGAGGAGGCCGGCGGCTGGTACCGGCGCGCCCTGGCGGTCCAACCGTCCTACGCCGACGTGCTGTTCAACCTCGCCTCGCTCGCCCACGATGACGGCGGCGCCCTGCCCTTTTACGACCGCGCCGCGCGCCTGTCCGGCGATCCGGTCGCGCGGCACCGGCAGGCCGATATCCTGATGCGGCTGGGTCGTCGGGCGGAAGCGGCGGACGCCTACCGCGCCGTGCTGGCCGCCGATCCGGACCTTCCGGACCTCCGCTCCGCCCTGTGGGAGTTGGAGCGTTCGCTCGGCCGCTACGCCGCGTACCACGCCCACGACGGGCAGGACGCCTTCATCCACGAGACCTTCTTCCCCACCCTGCGCAACGGTTGCTTCCTGGACATCGGCGCTTTCGACGGCGTGATGTGGTCCAACACCCTGTTCTTCGAGCGGGAGATGGGCTGGACCGGCCTGTGCGTGGAGGCGTCGCCCACCCGCTTCGCGGCGCTGCGGCAGGCGCGCTCCTCCACCTGCCTGAACGTCGCCCTGTCCGATTTCGAGGGCGAGGCGGAGTTCCTGGACATCGTGAACGGCCCCGTCATGATGGGCGGCCTGTACGACGCTTTCGGCCCGGGCCACCGCGCCTTCGTGGAATCCATCACGCAGGAAAGCCGGCGGATCACCGTGCCCGTCCGCCGCCTCGACCGGCTGCTGGCCGAGCACGGCATCACGCACGTCCACTACTGCTCCATCGACGTGGAGGGGGCGGAGTTGCGGATCGTCGATTCCGTCGACTTCAGCCGCGTCACCATCGACGTCTTCACCCTGGAAAACATCGACATCGACCCGGCCATTCCGGCCCACATGGCCGAACTCGGCTACGACCTCGTCTGCCGCTTCGGCGGCCGAGACGAGGTCTACGCACGGCGCGGCCTGCCGCGGCTGCGCTGAGGAAGATCGCCGACGGAGGAATTGAACCACGGAGACACGGAGGCACAGAGAAACCCTCCTCCGTGCCTCCGTGGTGATTCTATTGCTTTGCGTCTACGCCGCCTTGATGGACGACAGGAACCGCTGCACCTCGTCGCGCAACGCGACAAACTTCGCCTGAAGGGTCTGGGCGACCTCCTCCGACTCACGGGCAGCCTTCGCGACGTCGGAGGAGGCGTCGGCGGCCACCGCTATGCTGCTGGTCACGGTCTCCGCCTCGCCGGCCACGGTGCGGACCCGATCGGCGATCTCGCCGGTAGCGGCCAGTTGCTGTTCCACCGCCGCCGCGATCTCGGCGGAGCGCTGGCTGAGCTGCCCGATGGTCTCTGTGATGGCGCCGATGGCGGTCACCGTGTCCTGGGTCACCGACTGGATGGCGCCGATCTGCGTCGAAATCTCCTCGGTCGCCTTGGCGGTCTGGCTGGCGAGGTTCTTGACCTCGCTCGCCACGACGGCGAATCCCTTGCCGGCCTCCCCGGCCCGCGCCGCCTCGATGGTGGCGTTCAGCGCCAGCAGGTTCGTCTGGCCGGCGATGGAGGTGATCAGGCTGGTGATCTCGCCGATCTTCGCGGCACCCGCGGCCAGCGCCTCCACCGTCTGGCGGCTGGCGTCGGCGCGGTCGATGGCCTGGGCGGAGATGGCGACCGACTGCTTCACGCTCTCGGCGATGGAGCGGATGGATTGGGTGAGCTGTTCGGCGGCGGCGCTGGCCGTCTGGACGGTGCGGCTGGTCTCGTCCGCGGCGCCGGCCACCGTGGCGTTGCACTGGTCGGCGCGCAGCGCGCTGTCCAGCATGGAGCCGGCGCTGCCCTTCATCTGCGCGGCGGCGGCGGAAGCCTCGCCGACCGTCGTCTGCACCGACCGGTCGAAATCGGCGGCCAGCCTGGTCAGCCGCTCGCCACGCTGCGCCTCCTCCACCTGCCGGGCCAGCTTCTCGGCCTCCAGCCGTTCGCGGTGCTGGGCGTTCTGGCGCAGCATGTCGATGGTGCGGGCCATGGCGCCCACCTCGTCGCGGCGGTCGAGCGCCGGAACGGAGACCCCATAGTCCCCCTGCGCCAGCCGCCCGAGCATCGCGGTGATCTGCATCAGCGGCCGGGTGATGGCGGAAACCACGACATACAGCGCCGCCATGATGGCCAGGAAGGCGATGACGCCGACCACCACCTGCGTGGCGGCGTCGCTGGCGACGCGCGCCTCCACCCGGTCGGTGCGCAGGCGCAGCACGAACTCCCCGATGGGCTTCTGCTGGCCGGCCTGCCCGCCGACGATGGGCCGCACCACCTCCACGAAGCCCGTGGCGGTCTTGGTGTCGCCGACTTCCGCGACCGCCTTGCCCTTGCCGTCGCGCACCAGCGAGCCGAGGAAGTCCGGGTCGGCGGCGGGGGCCTTCGCGACCTCCTTCACCTGTTCGGTGTCCAGATCGTAGAGCGGAATGGCCGCCGCGCGGGCCTGAAGCGCCGCCACCATCTGCGCACGGGCCGACAGCGTCTCGTGCGCCTGGGTGGTCGATCCGTGCACGCCCCAGGCGATCGCCAGAACCTGATAGACCAGCAGCACGCCGCCGATCAAAAGCAGCGCCCGCTGCCGCAGCCCCAGCCCGCCGCCCGCCGTATCGTCATTCCCGCTCACCGACATGCTCCGCCCCCTTCCCTGGCCGAACGGCCGCCACGACACCCGCCATCAAGAAGTCCGCCATCAAGAAGCCAGGCGGCTGCAAACCTTACGGATTGGCCTTGAAACCGCTTTCCAGCTTGGCGAGCAGCGCTTCGGCGTCCGGTGCCTTCTTGGACACGACGACGTAGACGTCCAGCGCCTGCACGGGTGCTGCCTTCAGGTCCGGCGCGGCCTTGCCGCCCAGCGCCTGCTGCATCGGCAGCGAGTATTGCAGCAGCACCGGCGCGCGGCCGGCCTGGAGCAGTTGCAGCGCCTGATCGGCGGTGCGCGCCTCGACGATCTGCACCTTGTTGGCCGGATCCTCCATCCAGGTCCGCCA